>PQAL01000006.1 GCA_003105035.1 Anaerolineales bacterium
AACTTAAAGGGGTTCGCTGCACTTCTCCCACGCATTTTTTTCATAATGCTGCCCCTCTCGGTAACGCCGATCATCGCGTCGGGCATAAGCTGGATGGCATGCACAGGCTCCACTTCCATCTTGCGGGCAACCTCTTCAACGAGATACCATAAAGCAGGCGCATCGGAGCGCGATAACTCCTTACCCGTTATTGCCTCACGACTTTTGGTAAATATGGAGCGGAGGATGGCGTACAGCGAACCGATCAGCATGAATACAAGCACCAGGGCAAGGTAAATCGGCAGCGTATGGAGTATGGTAAACACGTAGAATGCCCCCGCCACAACCAGCAGAAGCAACACAATGACAAATGGGATGGAGATATAGAAATAGACTGACAGGATGGTGATCACTGCCCGATAGATGGAGCGCAGCCTGCGTTCTTTGGGGCTGATCTTTAACGCCAGGTCGTACTGAGAGGTAGCTACCGTCTTCAACGTGGCTTTACTCAGCATCGCCCCGGCTAAAAACAGGAAAACGAAGCCGAAGAACCACAACCCCATAGCGAATACACCAAGGCGTACCAGCCGGATAACCAGGGCATATTTCGATATGCCGCTATCCAGGGTCGATTGAACAGCAACAGATGAAAAGCCCAGTTTTTTAGAAAGTAGCAATTCTCTCTCGGCTTTTTCCCATTTTCCATCATTTGCAGCCAGCAAGCCTGCCTCATAATGGCCGAGGGGATTGTCAGGTGCTACCTGCAACAAGCGCTCATCCGCCTGGCGCATTACCTCAATATCAGTTACCGCAGATGCCGACAGCAGCCAGGCAACCACCGCCTGCTCATCTTCCGGGATGAGCTGCACAGCTTGTGAGGCCAGGTCGAAGGCTTCCTGGTAGTCATAAGGTCCTGCTCGTTGAAGCAGGACCATCGCCAGGGCACTCTGGTTGTATCCATCTTGCTCGAGGGCCAGGGCCTTCTGCATCAGCTCAATAGCACGGTCAATGTTACTGTCATTCGACTCAAGATAGCCCAAGCGGCGATAGGCGGTGGCAAAATCGGGAGCCATTTCAAGCACTTGTTGGTAGAGCTGCTTGGCCTGGGCGTAATCACCAGCATCCATGGCTATGGTTGCCTGGCGATAGATGGGTACCGCCTCAGAATCCATCTGCTCTAGCTGGGCTTCTATGCGCTGTTCAAGGACTGGATCGCGCCCCGATGCCGGGGTGGATGTTGGGGTCGCCCCTGAGATATACGAGCAGGCTGATAAAGCCAATCCCATGAGCAGGATGAAAACCAGGAGAAGCCCGAGTAGTCTTTTCTTATGCACGATCATTGTCTCCTTGTAAATCTGGATAACGGTAAAAACCTGGGGTAAGTGAAGTGATTATTCGATAGATGTGCCTATGCCATCGTCCTGGATCAGTGGACCATTTTGCTACGGTAGCACTACTTTGTAGCCCAAGAATTAGCATAATGTTTCGGCGACCTGCGAATTATATACCCACTGGCAGGATTGTAGGAAATTACCCCAGTTTATTATTATCATCATAAGGTTTTGACGAAGGCTAGTGAAGCTCTGAGGCCCTGATCGGAAAACAATCTCACATCTCAGGCTATAATTCTGGTATGACCAAGCTCCCCACCCTGGATGCCCATGCCCACCTCAACCCCAAGCGCACGAGCACAGAGCTAACCGATATCGGGGCAGTGCTGGCGATGACCCTCTCGCTGGAGGAAGCCGAACTGGTTACCCGGCGGAGCGAACCCCTGCTGGCTTGGGGGGTGGGCTGCCACCCGCGCAAGCTGAAATCCCAACAAGCGTTCGACCCCGAGCGGTTCGAGCAACTGGCCATGAATTGCGCCGTCATTGGGGAGATTGGCCTGGATGAGGCCTACGCCGTGCCGCTTGACCTGCATCTAAGCACATTACGCACTGCCCTGGGCTTCGCCGCTGAGCACCCCCGCATCGTCAGCCTGCATAGTTATCGATCAACCTCCTTGATGCTGGAGGAGCTGAAACGCACTCCCGTGATCGCACCCATCCTGCACTGGTGGACCGGTACGACCGCTGAGACCCGCCAGGCAGTGGAGCTGGGCTGCTATTTCTCGGTCCACTCAGCCGTGGCACGCCACAGCATCTTCCGCACCCAGGTGCCGCTCGAACGCTTGCTGGTGGAGAGCGATCATGGCTGGGCTGACCCACCGGGAGCCATCCCACACCGCGTCATCTGGGTGGAATACCTACTGTCTGCTAACCTCAGGATGCCTGTTCAGGAAATCAGGCAGCTGGTCTGGCTGAATTTTGCTGAGCTGGTGAGGCAGACAGCCACAATAGACCTGTTACCGTCCTCGATCAGTCAACTTGTAAAGATGGCGTCTTCTCAGGTGGTCACCCAGCCGATTAATTGGACTGTGACTAATTCACCTGAGCCAAAATAGCAGGAGAACCGGCACAGGAGCTTTAAGGTGGATGTTAAAAAACGAGAGCTTTTGACATCCAGGGTAAATTTCTCTCAAATTTGCAGGAAGACATCTATATAATAAATCCAATCCAGGGACATCGACTTATCATTCGCAATCGGGTTACAATAGACCAATATGCAATGATATCCGAATGGTTCAGAAGCAATAAAGGAACCCAACATGGATGACACACGGTATACCCAAAACACGGCAGGTGTAATGGCTTATCCCAAGCAAGGTTCGGTAAACCGGGTATTATTCAAGACTCCCCTGATCTGGTGGCGGATGGGCCTGGGCAGCCTGTTGGGCCCCGCAATGATAGTCCTGACGACATGGGGACGAAAAAGCCACCAGCCTCGCCATACGATGCTTTCTTACACGCCCATAGAGGGTTGCATCTACATTGGTGCTGGATGGGGAGAACGCAGCCATTGGTACCAGAACCTATTAGCCGACCCGCATGTCACCGTCCAGGTGTGGTCAGAGCGGGTGACCGGAAGCAAGCGAGAAGTGGTACTCCCTGCCTTAGCACGCCGTGTCACCGATGAAGCTGAGTTTCGGCGCATCGCAGAACGTTTATTTGAAACTGGTGGAGATTCGCATTTCAAACCCTGGCTGAGATCATATGGAATTGCTTATGACCTTGAAGACATGCTTGCCAAACGCGACCGCCTCCACCAGGTTGCATTGGATTATCAGCCAATCGTGCCAGGGAGCAAATACCCAGACAACAGCTACCCAACGGCCATGGAAACTGACCTCAGATGGGTGTGGGCAGCCCTAGCTGGATCGTTCGCGGTTGGATGGCTGCTCGGCAGTCGGAGAAAGTAGGAAGGATCATGGAAAACATCATCCATACTATCGATATCTCCAACGTCGACCGTTATGGGTTTTTCTGCTATAAAAGCAAACGAAAATCCAGCGGCTATCGCCATAAGCGCGACTGGCTGAGCAGCAGCATGGCCGAGGGGCTGCACATTAAGATGATCTATGAAGAATCTCACTCGGCAGGTTTTGTGGAATATGCCCCTGGAGAAGCCACCTGGCGGGTGGTCAACGCCCCGGGCTACCTGGTCATCCATTGTATGTGGGTGGTGGGCAGCGGGCAGGGCAAAGGCTATGGCGCCCGCCTGCTGGACCAGCTGGTCAGTGAAGCTCAGAATAAGGGGATGTACGGCGTCACCGTGGTAAGCAGTGCCAGCACCTGGCTGGCCAAGAAGGAGTTTTTCCTGCACCATGGCTTCGAGGTGGTCGACCAGGCTCCTCCATCCTTTGAGCTGCTGGTAAAGCGCTTCGGGCAGGGTGCATTGCCTAGCTTTCCGCAGGATTGGGAGAGCCGGCTCAAGCGCATCCCCAAGGGACTGGTGGTGTACCATTCCGGCCAATGCCCCTACCTCGATATGTTCGTCAACTCACTAGAAAATACCGCCACCCAGATGGGCATTGCGATCCAGACCATTGAATTAAAGACCAGCCGAGAAGCACGCGCACTCTCACCCTCCGCCTACGGAGTTTTCGGCGTGGTATACGATGGTCAGTTGCTCTCCGACCGGCCGATGGGAGGCAAAACCCTACGCGAATTCCTGGAGAAACCGAATGACTGATTATTATCGCAAAGTACCGGCTGAGATGCGCGAAAAATTCATGCGCTTCCGCCAGGAACACCCCGTTAAACAAGCTACTATCCATGGGACCCAATGGGAGTATATCTTGGGTGGTGATCCGGCTGGCCAGGCGTTGCTGCTCTTGCCCGGTGGCCTGGGAACGGCTGAATCAGCCTGGCGGATAATCCTCCAGCTGGACGGGCGACCTTACCGCCTGGTCTGCCCCAGCTACCCAGGTGAGCTGAGCAGCATGACCGCCCTGGCGGATGGGATTGCAGCAATACTGGAACAAGAAGGTATCCACCCCTGCTATGTCGTCGGCAGCGCCTATGGAAGTATGTTGGCCCAGGTATTTGTTCACCGGCATGCAGAAATGGTGAGCCGTTTGGTGCTGACCCATGCCTACCCGCCGGTGGCGAGCAGAGCCCGCAGTGTGGAACCAACCTTGAAAATCATCAGGTGGGTGCCCATGTCCATGGTCAGAAACATCCTGCGCACGCAGATGACCGGACGGTTGCCTGCAGATCCATCCCCCGAATTATTGCTCATCGCCGCCCAAATACGCGAGACCCTGGAAACGAGGGTAACCCGCCAAGCCGCCATGAGCACATATCTCCGCCTGGCGGATTTTGACAGGCAAGAATATACCTATACTGACCTGGAAAGCTGGGCGGGCCGGACGTTAATCATCCTGGCCGAAGAAGATCTCACCACTACCGATGACCTGCGCAACACCTTGATGGCATTTTACCCAGGGGCCAGCCTGCACATGTACAAAGGTAGCAGTAAGAGCACTGCCCTGCTTGAATCGGGGGAGTACCTGCAAGTAATGGAAGACTTTTTCGCAGGGAAGATGGACGGCAACCAGGTGGATGAAGGTGGTCAGGCTGCTACGTGCTGATGGCTGACATGGAGTGAACAGGATCATAACAGATGTAATTATCCCATTCGCTTTAAGCAGCCGCTATGACAAACAAAAAAAGGAACCCATTTAAGCTCAAAGATTTTCATAGCGTCGACCCCAAGCACATCGCCAGGCTGGAAGCTGTGGGGGTGAAAACCGCAGACCAGATTTTGAAGGCCGGGCGGACCTCACCGGGCCGATCAGATCTGGCAGCCAGGGCAGGCATCCCGCCAGAGGCTATCCTGGAGCTGGTAAAGCTCAGCGACCTGAGCCGGTTGCCAGGGGTGAAAGGTATCCGTGCCCGGCTGTATTATGCAGCTGGAGTGGATACCGTCGAGAAATTGGCAGGTTACGAGCCGGATGAGCTGCTTAGATTGACAAGTGAATACGTACACTGTACTGGTTTTCCTGGCATCGCCCCCCTGCCCAAGGAAGTCAGCTCGACGATCCTAAATGCCAGGAATCTGCCCAAGTTGGTGGAGTGGTAAAAAGCCCCTCCCCCGCTGAGTGGGCCAACGGGGGAGGTCTTGCCCTGGCTTTTGCCCCCCAAAGACTATCCTTCCTCGAAGGCAGCTTCCCCCTCAACACCTGCGCGGTTAGGTAGATGCAGACCAGACTGGTTGGCATGGATACGAGCCCAGGCAATTTCCAGGATTGTATTGATGAACGCGGAATAATCCAGGTGAGCGACCTCAGCGGAATTTGGCAGCCAGTATCCCGGTGCGATACCGGCAATTGGATTAAGTTCCAGCACATAGATGCTTCCATCTTCAGCTATACGCATATCGACCCGGCACCAATCCCTGCAGCCGAGCACCTTGAATGCCCTGATAGCTGTCTGTACTATCCTCCCGGCTAGCTCATGGCTGACGTCCGCTGGGCACATGGATTTTTTGGGTATGAGCTTCTGCTTGAGATCCTGCACGAATTCTCGGCCGAACCTGTCCTCTAGCAAGGGAAAAACTTCATCATCCGGGCAAAATGTCACGATGCCATAAGGGTCATCGAACTTCACTTCTGTGATCGGCAGGGTGTACGGATCCTGGTTTCCCAGCACACCAATGGTGAACTCTCTCCCGATGATGTATTTTTGTGCCATGGCTGGTTGCTGATATGTTTCGATCACATAAGCTATCTGTTCACGCAACGCAATTTCATTCTTGACCACTGATTTTCGCGACAGGCCCATCGATGAACCCTCGTGCAGCAATTTCACAATCAGTGGGTAGTCGTTCTCCAGGTGTATGTCTTCATTGGGCGTCTCAAAGACCTGATATGGAGGTACCAAGATACCCTGTGAATGGAGAAACTGGTTGGTAAGTGCCTTGTTCAAGCATAAAGCCAGGGTCAGCACACCTGACCCGGTATAAGGGATGTTGAAAAACTCGCAAATCGCTGGCACCTGTGATTCGCGACACTCTCCACGATGTCCTTCAACGAGATTGAAGACAATATCCGGACGGCTACCGGTTAACTTATCAACAAATTTTTCATCAGCTTCCAGAGGAATCACTTCGTGACCGCCCGCTTCTAATGCACGGGAAATGGCCATGATGGTTTCTTTTGTGTCGAACTCGGCTAACGTATCCAGGGGAGAGCCGTCGATGAAATTCAGGTCGATTAGATCGTAAGCGAGACCAACTTTTGCCATGTCCCGATTCCTCCTATTCGATGCTCAGATTTTGACAAATGAACCATGGTAAAACACCATTAAGAATATCGATCGAAGCGCGCCTGTAAGCGACACTCACCTTGAGGTAGATAGCCAAGCTTACGGGCCAACGCAATCGTAGCTAGATCACCTTCAGCACAATTCCAGTAGGTGTGATAGCCATGCTGCTCTACCTCCATCAGCAGGCGATTGCAGGTGAGGGTGGCGTACCCTTTGCGGCGATGGCTTGCGTGTGTGGCAGCCGCGACCTGGCAACAACCATGCGCAGCTGGCCCGGCAAAGGCTTCGCTGAGTACTTCACCAGCATGAGTGAGGCAAAGTCCAAACCCTTTCCGTAAAGCTTGCTGGGCATTCCCATACATAGATAAGTATAAATCCTTTGCGAAACACTGTTCGATGAGTTTCAGGTCCATCCTCTGCAGCTCACAGCCCTCAGGCACGCTGCAGAAAAATTGCAAGCCATGCTGAGGCAAGCGCTCACTGAAATCGAGCCTGGTGTGAAGATAATCCGGCCGGTGCGGTAACAGTTGCCAGCGCGGGTCGCCAGGACGCATGGTTACCACGATATTCCCCATGTGACGCAAGCGGCCAAACAGGCGACGCATGGAAGGCCGGTATACTTCACCACCCAGATACATGTTTCCGAAAGCCACTTCATGAACAACCACCCAGGTAGGTTCTTGCAAGCTATCCGTGAAGATGTGCCCGCAAGCATCACCATTCATAACCGCTAAACACCCTACCAAGGTTGCCTCTAGTGGATCAAAAAATGAATGATGCAAGGGAGACACTAGCTTTGGATCGATCTGGATGATACTCCGTTTTTTCTCCATGGTGCTCACTTCCTTGTGCAATCCAATTTTGCAGAAATCTTGGCTTTCCAGCTCATTTGCACTGATTTTTACACAAAAAGACTGCCAACAAAAGCACCTTTACTGCCAAAAAACGCCATTTTTGATGATTGTAATAAAGATAAATGCTTACACATCTGGATTTTTAGATAATGTAATATCTATATCCGGATGCCCTATATAAACACCATGCAAACTTGTTGATGCCCAGGCAATCACTTTTTGATCGCTGAGCTCATCTTATGATACTTCTTTGAATAGAAACTCAGAGACTGATTTTGTTCCAGGCCAGCAGGCGGTACTCCCTCTCCGTCTGATAGCCTAACCGGCGAGCCAGGGCTACGGAAGGCAGGTTTTGCTTGGCGCAGTTCCAGTACGTGTTGAAGCCTTGCTGCTCCATAAAAGAAATAAGGTGACTGCAGGTTAAGGTCCCATACCCTTTATGCATGTGGCGGGGCTGGGTTTCCACACCGATCTCAATCAGCTCACCCGCCGATGGCCCGGCAAATGCTTCGCACAATAGCTCATCACCTTGCAACAAGCACAAGCCATACCCCCATTCCAGGGCATTCTGGATGCTGCCAAACATGCGGATGAGCAGGTTGCGGTCCAGGATCTGCTTACTGAGCGAATGATCCAGACGGCGCAACACGCACCCATGAGGTACCTCAGGCAGGGCTGAGCCGGCCGCACGCTCGGTAAATTCCAGGGTATATCCGGAATAATCTGGGGCGGATGGGAAGAGCGACCAGCGCGGATCTCCTTCTCGTAAGCCCACCAGAACATCGCCCTTGAGGCGCAGGTCGCTGATCAGCTGGGCGAGTAAGGCGGAGCTTGGATGGCCACCCAAATAGAGCGAACCAAAGGCAGCCTCCTGCACCACTCCCCACGAGGGCGTCTCGGGGTGATCGGTGAAAATCGCTCCCGCGGCACGATCATCTAGGACAGCCTGGCAGCGTAGCCCTGCTGGCTCATCCAGGCTGAATAAAGCTTTGAGCTCAGGGGTCACCTGGGAAGGTGTAAGAGAGAGGATGGGCGGTAGCATGGGTGGAAGCATGTTCATCACCTTTTGTAATTATTAACACCATCAGGTGGCATTATCAGCAAATCTGGCCTCAACGATATACCCCCGTTGCGAGCATGATACCCCGCCTGGAGAGCCTTTAAAATGATTAAGAAGCCCGGCGACACGGACTCACACCTCAATTAGGTTTACCACTGAGAAGAAAAAAGCTCTATGTGATGCTGGTATAGTGCAGGATGTATTGCTCCAGCTGGCTGATCATCTCCTTTTGTTCCGAGATGATCGAGCGTACCAGGTCCCCGATCGACACCATGCCGACCATGGCCTCTTCTTCCACCACTGGCAGGTGGCGGATATGCTTGGCCGTCATCAGCGTCAGGCATTGTTCGTTGGTCATATCAGGGGTGGCATATACCACATGCGGGGTCATGACCTCTTTCACAAACGTCTTCTTGGAGGTCTTGCCCAGCAGGATGACTTTACGGGCATAGTCACGCTCAGAGAAGATACCCACGAGTTTGCCGCGCTCAACTACCGGAAGAGCGCCAACGTCCTTACTGGCCATGAGCTGCAAGGCGTCAAAAACGGTAGTGCCCGGTGAGGTGCTCCAAACTTCATTGCCTTTTTCACTTAAGATCTTGCGTACGGTCTGCATGGTGTTTTCTCCTGGCGAGGATTTCGTTTCACTGTACGTAATGCGCAAATTATAGCCATTATTTTAGATTTTTCAAGAAATTAAGAGATGAGAATCCACCTCAGATTATAATTAGATTGTGTTCCGCACCTCAGACCAGGATTACCATACTGCCAGGCTCGAGCTTGAATCAGCTGAAGCGGAACTGGCCGAGTTACAAAGGCAGCTGCGTACTTTTGAATCCCAGGTAGACACGCGCCTGGGGGCCCTGCTCGACCAGTTGAGTGAGCTCAATGCCGACACCACCACACTCGATGAGCAGCTACGGCACATCCGTCAGCAGCGCTTGTTTGGCAGCGAGCTGATGAGCTACCTGGCAGGTGCGCCTCAGCCAGGCCGGCCCACCCGCCTGGATAACCTGCCTCCCCAGGAGCTGCAATTCAAGCAAACCCCTGCATCCCAGGACCAAGCCACACCAGTTCAAGCCAACACCCTGCCAGACATAAAAACCCTGTATCGCAGGTTGGCGCGCCGCTATCACCCCGACCTGGCACGCAATGCGGCTGACCGGGCTCAGGCGGATGACCTAATGAAAACCATCAACCAGGCCTATGCTGCAGGAGACCTGCCCGCATTAATGAAGCTGGCAGGGTTGAGCCTACCCTATGGAATGGAAACAAGTCAGGCTGCGCCCAAGCAGACAGCGACCTCGCGAGTACCCAAAGATACTCCCGAGTGGACCATCACCAGGTTGCGGGAAGTGCGCCAGCAGATGAACGAGCTGAGCAACTTGCCGATCGTGAAGCTCAGCCTGGATGTAAAGCTGGCCAGGCACCAGCGGCGTGACCTGCTGGGCGAGCTGGCAGCTGAGTTGCAGTATAAAGTGGCCCGCAAGACTGCTGAGCGCGACTATCTGCGCTCGCAGATCGATGCCAGTCAGAGGGCATCCGCTCCATAAGCTCCGACAGGTGACAAACTGGCTTGATTATTGGATTGCGAGGATCCAGCTTGTTATTGGGCTTCCATAGGAGCAACCAATGGAATTGACCAGCTCGCGCCGCCTGACAGAATATTTCCCACACGCATAGCAAAACATGCCGGGGCGTAATTTCACAGTTGGCTCACCAGTGGGAATCATTGGATGAAGCTACTTTAAGGCAGATGAAAAAGGATGGCTCCAGCATATGGAAGCCTTCTAATAAAATAAGTTGGTAGATCTCGGTTCTACTTGATCTACTTGAAAACCAGCGGGAAGTAGAACACTTCCAGGGACTGGGCAACAAAATCACACGCTTTAACCTCCGAGCCGTAATAATGCCGCCAAGAGCACCGTTCCGGCAGAAGCTTTAATCCGCTCATCTCCGCCCACACACTGACCATTTCATCGCCCGGAATGCCGTAGAAATCTGACTTGTAATAACCTGAACCGTCGGTCGTGGCGATCACCACGCCTGGGTAGCTGGCATATTGGCGGTAGACGGTCACACCAGCTATTCCCTCGCCATTTTGGCCACGAACCGATCCATACACCACCAATCCTGGCACATTTTCAACCGATGGTGTGACCTGGGGGGTGGTTTTTGCGGTTGACCGATTGTTGATCAAACGGATGCCCAGAAGCGCCAGGATGATGAGCAGGTCGGCACCCACGATGACCAACAGAACCAATTTTCCTTGTGATTTCATCCTAGCTCATCTCCTATGGTTTACACTGTCTTTCGGGCACAAAACAGGGCATGGCCCGCCTTCAGGAAGTGTACATCGACATCCACAAATTGGCCTCTTCGAACCACCTGAGCTGGTCGTACAAATGGTTAGGGTGGTCCATCTCGTCAGGCTCCAGGAAGAAAGAAGTATTCCAGCCGTGCTGCTGGAAAAATTCAAACGCAGCCATGTTACCATCCAGGCTCCAGTAGGATGCGCCAGGGAGCTTATCCAGGATCTGCTCCGCCAGCAATCCCTCCCCACAGCACAGCTCAAGGATGCGCTTCGGCTTTGGCAAGTCCTTGAGCAGGGCTACCAGGATGCGCACCTGCGCCTCGCGCTTGGGGACGAAGTAGCGCCCATAGTCGAGGAATTTCTGGGAGGTACCTTCATCCCACCGGTCTTGGAGGATCGTGTTGGTCATTTATTTGGATAGATCTCCACAAGGTTTAAATTAATGCTAATTAATCATACCTCATTTCGACAAATGGATGTCAATCCACCATCATTAATGGTGGCAATAAAAATCCAAAGTAAATGCTTTTTGCACTACGGAGACCAGCGTTGCGAATAATGGCGAATTTGAAAGGAGATATTTGAGTTTCGTCAGCCGACGAGATGGGTAATCAATCCAGGGTAATCAGGAGAATGGATTGAAGTACCCATGAATAAACTGTATAATAAAAATAGAGAGCATGCTGTAGTGGGGCTTATCAATATTTTTGTGCCTGGCAATGCTCTATCCATATTTATGTGCGGAGGCAAGTTTATGTCTCCAACAATCGAAGAACAGATCGGACGGCTCAAGGATACCATTGCTGAGATGGAAGCCCAACGTGATGCCCTGGGTGATGCAGTGGTCGACAAAGCGGTTGAGCCACTGCAACAGAAACTGGCTGAGCTTTACAACCTGCTGGAAACCTCCCATCTTGCACCACCCGAAATTCCCACCCAACAGCGCAAGCTGCTCACCATCCTGTTCATGGATACGGTAGGCTCGACCTCCATCATCCAGCATATGGACCCGGAAGACGTTAGCGAAGCCTTTGACCGGAACCTGAAGCGCCTGGCCCAGCCAGTTTACGAGCATGGCGGGCACGTCACCAGCTACATGGGGGATGGATTCATGGCTATCTTTGGCGCACCCACGGCGCACGAAGATGACCCGGAGCAGGCAGTGCGCGCCGGGCTGGCGGTCATTGAGCGTGCGGGTGACATTGCAGATCAGCTGGAGAAGGAATGGGATATCCACGATTTCAAGGTGCGGGTGGGGGTCAACACCGGGCTGGTGATCCTGGGCGGGGAGACGGAAGGCGCGGATACCACCAAGGGCCCAGCAGTCCACCTGGCCGCCCGCTTGCAGAGCGCGGCACCCCCTGGAGGCCTGCTCATCTCGCACGACACCTACCGGCATATCCGCGGCGTGTTCAACGTCGCAGCCTGGGAGCCCATCAGGGTCAAGGGCTTTGACGAGCCCGTGCAGGTCTACCACATCCTGAGCGCCAAGCCGCGTGCCTTCCGCTCCTACACGCGCGGCGTGGAAGGGGTGGAGACGCGCATGGTCGGGCGCTACGATGAGCTCAAATACCTGCAGGATGCAATGCTCTCCGCCATCGAGGATAGCGAAGGCCAGGTGGTCACCATCATCGGTGAAGCCGGGGTGGGCAAATCACGCCTGCTTTATGAATTCCAGAACTGGCTCGAGCTGCTGCCCCCACCGGCAGTGCATTTTTATGAAGGCAAAGCCCACGTGGAAGCCCAGGGCATGCCCCTGGCGATGTTACGTGACCTGTTCGAGTTCCGCTTCCAGCTGCAGGAGAATGATACCCAGGAAGTAGCTCGCCAAAAAGTAGAAGCAGGCTTCAGAGAAGTTTTTAGCAGCAGCGACGAAGGGCAGATGCGTGCCCACATCCTGGGGCAGTGGCTGGGTTTCGATTTCAGCACCAGCCCGCATCTCAAAGGTGTGCTGAGCGAGGCCGAGCAGCTGCGCAACCGGGGGATCATGTACCTGGGCGAGTATTTTAAAGGTCTATGTGCCCAAACCCCGCTGGTGGTCTTCCTGGAAGATATCCATTGGGCAGATGACAGCAGCCTGGATGCGATCAACTGGCTGGCAGAACGATTTACAGATAAACCCTTGCTTTTCGTCTGTGCTGCCCGGCGCAGCCTGCTCGAGCGCCGTCCCTACTGGGGAGAAGGGCTGGATTACCATCACCGGATTAACCTGGAAGCGCTTTCAAAACGTGAGTCCCACCAGCTGGTGGGGGAGATCCTCAAGCTCGCAGAGCAGGTACCACCCCAGCTGTTCGACCTGGTGGTGGAGGGCGCCGAGGGCAACCCCTTCTACGTCGAAGAGCTGGTCAAGATGCTGGTGGAGGATGGCGTAGTGGTCAAGGGGGAGCAGATCTGGAAGGTGCTGCCAGAGCGCCTGGCGGAGATCAGTGTTCCACCTACATTAACCGGTGTCTTGCAGGCCAGGTTGGAGAGCCTGCCAGTGGATGAGCAAAAGGTCTTGCAGCAGGCATCGGTGGTTGGCCGCCTGTTTTGGGACCAGGTTGTGGCATATATCCAAGCCTCGGAAGGAGGCGCCCCTCAGGCTGTGCCGGATATACTCGGCTCCCTGCGCGGCCGGGAGATGGTTTATCGCCGGGAGGGATCAGCTTTTTTAGATGCCAGGGAATACCTGTTCAAGCACGATATCCTGCGCGAGGTGACTTACGAATCGGTGCTCAAGCGCCTGCGCCGTAAATACCATGGTTTAGTAGCCGACTGGCTGATCACCCAGGTTTCGGGGCGTATGGGAGAGTATAGCGGGCTGATCGCCGGGCACCTGCTGCAGGCAGGCATGAAGGAACTGGCAGGTACATATTACCTCCAGGCAGGGCAGGCCGCGTTGGAGTCGTACGCCAACGCTGAAGCGCTGGGATACTTTCACCAGACGCTGGAACAGCCTCTGGAAGATAGACACAAGGCAGCCTGCCTGGCGGGTTTGGGTGAAGCTCAATATAGACAGGGATCCAGTCATGAGGCGGTTGAAACCTTACGGCAAAGTATTGAGTGCTATCTGGTTTTAGGAGACAGTGACCGTACCGCATCTCTGTATGCGCGCCTGGCTTATGTCCATTGGAATAAAGATTGTCAGGCAGCCTGGGAGGCCTGCCAGGAGGGGCTGCTGCGGCTGGAGGGTGCACCGGAGAGCCCTGGCATGGCCCGCCTGCTGGCGGAAACGGGTAGGGCGACTTTCTTTATAAACAAGCCAGCTGATGAAGTAATTACCTTGTGCCAGCAGGCAATTGAAATGGCTGATCTTCAATGTGAGAAAGAGGCCCGGGCCGATGCCAGCATCACGATTGCGATAGCTACACCGGATTTAGACAAGCGTATCCATCTCCTGAAAGAGGCGGCAGAATTCAGCGAGGCCAACCGATTGTGGGCCCAGGCTCGGCGGGCACATGCTAACCTTGCAGATAATTTATATCAAAGTGAAATTATATATCAACATCAAATGCATGCTGTGGACATATCAATTCATGTCGGTAATATCGAGTGGCTGTTTTGGGATTTAAAAAATCTTGCAGGAATTTTAACCTCACGTGGGCAATTGAAAAATATTGAAGGAACACTGAGGGATATTTTACGCAGCTCAACTGCCCCTCAGTCCAGGATAGATAAGTTTTTGATAGAAGTTAATTCACTCTTGTTATCGCCACGAGGAGAATGGTCCCAGGCACTTGATTATCAGCGCTATAGTCAACAAGAAGCACGAAAAACAGCCAACTACAATCAAATCGCCGGCCGGAATATCGGTCTGGAACATATATGTTGTTCCCTCAAGATCTTTATGGGTATGGATTATCTCTCGGAGGCAGAAACTGCCCTTCAGGAGAATATAAGAATAAATTCGGCTGATATTGAGTCCAGCTTGAGGCTGGTAGAGAACCTGGCTCTCCAACAGCGCTTTGCTGAAGCGCATGAACTGCTGGATGAAGTAATTAAAAACCTGGACCAGCCTGTAAGCAGAGATATCGAGGGGACAAGGTTAGTTGTGGAAGCTCAGCTTGCCAATGAAGAGGGCCGCTGGGAGGAAGCCGTTTCAAAACGCCTAGCTCGAATTAAGATATGCCAGGCAGACGGGAATCGCTTTGCTTGGGCGTGGAACCTCATTCCCCTGGGGGACTCGCTTGTGGGTCGGGATATGCCCGGTGATCGTGAACGCGGGGAGCAGGCTTACGGGCAGGCGCTGGAGATGTTCACTGAAATGGGTGCGACTGGGTATATGGAGGTATTGAAGGAGCGATTACACGGCGTTCAACCCGGAACATCGACTTGATTCTATGTACATTGGGTCAACTGACATGGTAAGGTAGGTATATTTTATTAGAGAAATATCGCTTAGTTTTTCTCGGCGAGAATAGGTTTCAGGAGGCAAGGCTATGTCTCCAACAATCGAAGAACAGATCAAGCGGCTCAAGGACACCATCGCACAGATGGAAGCCCAGCGTGATTCGCTGGGTGATGCATTTGTTGATAAAGCCGTACAGCCACTGAATGAAAAGCTGGCTGAGCTCAACCACCTGCTAGAAGTTTCTAAATCACCGCCGCCTGAAGAACCAGCCCAGCAACGCAAGCTGCTCACCATCCTGTTCATGGACACGGTGGGCTCAACTTCGATCATCCAGCACATGGACCCGGAAGACGTCAGCGAAGCCTTCGACCGCAACCTCAAACGTCTGTCCCAGCCGGTGTACGACCACGGCGGGCATGTCACCAGCTATATGGGGGATGGGTTCATGGCCATCTTTGGAGCTCCTACCGCGCGTGAAGACGATCCAGAACGGGCCGTACGGGCAGGCTTGCAAATCCTGCGCGTGGCTGATGAGATCGCCAGAGAGCTGGAGGCAGAGTGGGGTATCAAAGAGTTCAGGGTGCGGGTGGGGGTCAATACCGGCCTGGTGCTCCTGGGTGGTGAGACAGAAGGAGCTGACACCACCAAGGGGCCAGCCATCAACCTGGCTGCCCGGCTGCAGAGCGCAGCCCCACCCGGTGGCTTGCTCATCTCACATGACACCTACCAGCACATCCGCGGGGTGTTCAATGTGGTAGCCTTGGAGCCCATTAAGGTCAAAGGATTTGATGAGTCGGTGCGTGTTTATCAAGTTCAGAATGCCAAGCCACGTGCCTTCCGCTCCTATACGCGTGGCGTGGAAGGGGTGGAAACGCGCATGGTCGGGCGATCGAGTGAGCTCAAGTACCTGCAGGATGCCTTCCTGGGTGCCGTTGAGGATCACGGCGGGCAGGTGGTCACCATCATCGGTGAGGCTGGGGTGGGCAAGTCGCGCTTGCTGTATGAGTTCCAAAACTGGATCGACCTGCAGCCATCGCGGGTACGCTTTTATGAAGGGCGGGCACACCCGGAAGCTCAGGGCATGCCCCTGGCAATGCTGCGCGACCTGTTCGAGTTCCGCTTCCAGCTGCAGGAAAATGACCCCGTGCAGACCGTGCGCGATAAAGTTGAAGCCGGTTTTAGCGAGGTTTTCGCCGAAGTGGATGAGGGGCAGATGCGGGCGCATATCCTGGGGCAGTGGCTGGGCTTCGATTTCAGCAGCAGCCCGCACCTCAAAGGTGTGTTATCAGACGCCGAGCAGCTGCGTAACCGGGGTTTAATGTACCTGGGTGAGTATTTTATCGGATTATGTTTGATCACCCCCGTGATTGTCTTCCTGGAGGACATCCACTGGGCAGATGACTCCTCGCTGGATACACTAACCACTCTGGCAGAGCGCTTGCAGCATCAACCGCTGCTCTTCACCTGTGCCGCCAGGCATTCGCTGCTCGAGCGCCGCCCCTATTGGGGTGAAGGACTCGAATACCACCATCGCCTGAACCTGGAACCCCTATCCAAACGCGAAAGCCACCAGCTGGTAAGTGAAATTTTTAAGCTGGCCGACCAGGTACCAGCTGAACTTTTTACCCTGGTGGTGGAAGGAGCCGAAGGCAACCCGTTCTACGTCGAAGAACTGGTCAAGATGCTGGTGGAAGACGGCGTGGTGATTAAGGGGGATGAGACCTGGCAGGTGCTGCCACAACGTCTGTCGGAGATCAAAGTACCTTCAACCCTGACTGGCGTGCTGCAGGCGCGCCTGGAGAGCCTGCCTGCCGAGGAGCAGCAGATCCTCCAGCAGGCCTCAGTGGTCGGACGCCTGTTCTGGGACCAGGTGGTGGCTCACATCCAATCGGCAGAGGGCGGAAGACCTCAGCTGGTAGGAGATGTACTAACTTCACTGCGCAGCCGGGAGATGATCTATCGACGGGAAGCTTCAGCTTTCGCGGACGCCTGTGAATATCTTTTCAAACATGATATCCTGCGTGAGGTGACCTACGAATCGGTGCTCAAGCGCTTGAGACGTAAATACCACGGGTTGGTAGCGGACTGGCTGGTCGAGCAAGTTGCCAGCCGTAAAGGAGCGTACAGCGGGCTGATTGCCGGGCACTTGAGGTTAGCTGGAAGGCAGGAAGAAGCAGCCATCTATTTCCTTCAAGCAGGAGAGGCAGCACTGGCATCCTTCGCCAATGCGGAAGCAGAGGGATACTTCCGAGAAGCGCTAAAGAATATTCCCGTTGATGAACAGAAGGTACGCTGCCTGGCAGGACTGGGATATGCTACATATCTACAAGGATTTGTACTGGATGCAGCTGAGCTTATCCGTCAAGGAATTGAGATTTGTGTGAATTTGGGAAACAAAGACGGAGCAGCTTACCTGTATGCGGGCCTGGCCAGTTTTCTCTGGATGGATGATTATGGAAAAGCGTGGGAAGCCTGCCAGGAGGGGCTAAGGCGGCTGGAAGGTGCCCCGGAGAGCCCGGGCATGGCCGCGTTGCTGGCAGAGGCAGCTCGAGCATCATTTTTCCTTGCCAAATATGATGGAGTAATATCACTCTGTCAACAGGCGATCGAGATGGGTGATAAAGTGGAAGCGCAAGAAGCCAAAGCACAGGCCATGATCACCCTGGCTTTATGCGAGCCTGATTATGAACAAGCCATCCAGCTCTTGCAAGAGGCAATCACGATCAGTGAAGCGAATGGCTTATGGTCTTCGGCTGCTCGTGCGCACACAAATATCGGTGTGTTAGCCTCACAAAATTTCACAGACGCTGAAGCCGTAATGCAACACCATCAGCAAGTGATCAATATATATCTGCGCATCGGTGATGTTGAAGCTCTGCTTTTTGGGCTACCAAATTTGGCTGAAAGCTTAAAAGATATCGGGCAGTTACCCGTCTATGAAGAGAGGCTTTTGGAAATTCTGCATAAGTCAACTGCCACACAGTCGCGCATCGATCATTTTTGCCAGGAGATTTTCCCTGTGGGTTTGCTTTTCAGAGGTGAATGGACTGAGTTTCTTGTTTATATTCGCCAACGACTGGTAGGCTTACGCGAAGCAAGGAAATACCAGATCATTGCGTCAACCAATATTTTTCTTGTTTTTGCCAGTCTTGACCTGCAGAGGTTTGGTGCTAAGGTTGACTTTTCCGAAGCTGAGACTGCGTTACGCGAAAATATTACTCTCAATTGCCAGCCTTTACAATCACGGTTCTTATTGGCAGTGGTGATGGCGCGTCAAGGACGGATCGTGGAAGCACACGACCAGCTGTCAGAGGCAATCCGGGGTCTCGTCCCACCCGTATATAAAGAAGTCGAAGTGGCAAAACTCATTGCAGAAGCTGAGGTTTCCAAAGAGGAAGGCCGCTGGGATGCTGCCATTTCAGCATCTCAGGCCCTGATCGACATTTACCAGCCCGGTGGCTATCGCTGGTACCATGCCTGGGCTCTCATTTCCCTGGGGGACGCCCTGCTGGGCCGCAACCTACCAGGTGACCAGGAGCACGCTGGGCAGGTTTATCGTCAATCGCTGGAGATGTTCACCAAGATGGAGGCGCCGGGGTATATCGAGCTGCTTGAGGGGCGATTACATGGCATGCAGGCGATACCTTAGGCTCAATCCAGGTTAGGGTGGACACCCTCATGGTAAACCAGCCTCCTATCAATCTTGTCATGTTTTGATGGCTTTGCACCATTTTTCCAAAGACACATTGCGGTAAAATTAGGCGATGTCTTACGCCATCGTCATGTTTTTACTGCGTGTGATCCTGCCCATCATCTCTCGCCTCACGGTGTATGGGCTGGAAAATTTGCCTCCCAACGATACCAGCTATGTGGGCGTAGCCAACCACATCGGGCGTCTGGACCCCGGATTGGTGTACTACATGCTAAATCGCAGGGATATCATCATGCTGGTAGCTGAAAAATACAAAGAACACACCTGGTCACGCGTATTGGCCCAGGCTGTGGACGCGGTCTTCGTAGATCGCTATAACGCTGACCTGAATGCCATGCGCGAAGTGCTGCGTCGCATGAAGAAGGGTGGGGTGGTGGTGATCGCCCCCGAAAGTACCCGCAGCCCGACATGCTCACTGATTGAAGGTTGGGATGGCGCCAGTTACATCGCAGCCAAATCCGGCCTGCCCATCCTGCCTGTAGGGGTGACCGGTAGCGGCGATCAAGAGGTAGTTGATCGTCTTAAACATTTCCGGCGCTTGAATATTGTCGCCCATGTGGGCCCGACCTTCACCCTGCCACCCTTGGAAAACAAGAATCGCGATGCACAGCTTAAGGCAGACACCGAGGAGATCATGTGCCGCATCGCCGTAGAGCTGCCCGAGTCACACCGGGGTGTATATGCTGACCACCCCCGCTTAATGGAATTATTGGCCGAAAAAGCTGCGCAGCCAGCCCTACCGCCCAAGGTGTTTGGATAAATGAATACCACCTACCGCCGCGAAGCCATCCAGCAAGCCCACCTCCTGCTTGAAGCTAACCCGGTGTATCTCGACACTGAGACCACCGGCCTGCACCAATCGGCAGAGGTGATTGAAATCGGGGTGCTGGATGACCAGGAGCAGGTGCTATTCGATTCACTGGTCAAGCCACGCGGCAAGATAGACCCGGCAGCCGGGCGCATCCATGGTATCACCATGGACATGCTTGCCAATGCCCCCACATGGGACCAGGTGTGGCCGCAGGTTGAGCAGGTGTTATTGGATAGGCGCATCGGGGTGTATAATGTGGAGTTCGACCTGCGCCTGATCAAGCAGTCGAACCAGCGTTCATGGCTACGTACAAGCCTGCCCGATAGCAGTTTTTTTGATGTCATGCAGCTTTACGCACGGTTTTATGGCGATTGGGATCCCATGCGCAGGTCCTTCCGCTACCAATCGCTGGAGTTAGCTGGCCGGCAGTGCGGCATCCGTTTGCCCAATGCGCATCGCGCAGTGGATGACTGCCTGCTGACCCGGGCACTTTTGCACCATATGGCAGAAAGTAGCTGATCATGGGATACTTTACATGCTCAGAATTGATCGGTAGATGAGAAAGTCGGTTAACAAAAACCATGGCTGGTGAGACCCTATGACCCTCCTTGAGACCCAACTCGAAGCCCGCAACCTGCTCCAGGTGAAACCGCTGTTCCTACATTGCAAGACTACCGGAGCACTGGAGCTAGACGAAGTGGTTGAGATCGCCATCCTGGACAGCGCCGGCAAACCGATGGTGGATGAGCTGGTCAAACCTAAGCGGCACATCCGGGCAACAGCCACGGAGGTCCACGGGGTCACCGATGACATGGTGGACAATGCCCCACGTTGGGCTGAGATCCTGCCGCGCATCGAAGAAATCTTAATCGGGAAGAAAGTGTGCGTCTATGACCTGGCCAACGAGCTGTTGGCCTTGCAGAACTCTTACCAAAATATTCACCAACGCTGGGTGCTGGATACGAGCAATTTCTATAACTTGATGGATCTTTTCTCGCGCTACCGTAATGAACGCGACCCACGCACAGGTCAGCTGTTGACGTACACCCTTGAGGAAGCAGCCCGGTTGGTCGGGATTGATATCGAGATCATCGCCTTTCGACGAGCGCATGAAGATGCCTGGCTGATGAGGGCGATTTTATTGGCAATTGCCGGTTGGAAGGTCTATTATTGATGCAATCAGAACCAAAAGAAGTAAAGTACTTCATCCAGGGAATGGATTGCGCAGATTGCGCCCTTAGCCTGGAGAAGAGCTTAGCAAACATCCAGGGGGTTGAGCAGGTGAACGTTAATTTCACCACAGGTTTTTTAGAAGCCAACGGGAGCTTTGAACCCCAGGCACTGGTCAAGCGGGTGGAAGCTCTCGGCTACCAGGTGGTTACACCTGGCTTAGCCTATCCAAACGAGTCCCAAAATGGCAACACTCAAGCGGCAGGCAGCTTGCGGCTGCCTGGGTTCTTAGGCTACCTGTATGCTTCCACCCAGACCCGCATGGCACTTTTGGGAGCAGTCTTGTTGCTGCTCTCGATCCCATTTGCATTATTCGGGAGCGGTCTGTACAGCCAGTGGATCAAGACCGGCCTGCAGCTAGCCGCTGCTGGCCTGGCTGGTTACCCAATCGTCAACCGCGGGGTCAGGGCTCTTTTCATCGGCAGGCAGATTACCATCGACTTACTGATGAGTATCGCGACTCTAGGCGCCTTGTTCATCGGCGAGATCAGTGAAGCCTGCACCGTGGTGCTCTTGTTTTCTATTGGTGAAGCCCTGGAGGGCTATACGGCCGATAAAGCCCGCCGCTCGCTACAGAGCCTGCTCAGCCTGAAGCCCGAGCGGGCCCACGTGATGCGGCCCTGCATAGATTGCGAAGAACATATGGGCCAGGGAGGCTACACAGGTGGCCCCTGCCCCGAATGTGGCGAGCATGAGCTGACCCTGCCCGTGGAGCAAATCGCCATCGGCGAGCGGGTCATCGTGCGGCCGGGTGAGCGCATCCCGGTAGACGGCCACGTGCTGAGCGGCATTTCACTGGTCAACCAGGCGCCTGTGACCGGTGAATCAGTGCCGGTACAGAAAGCCCCCGGAGACAAGGTGTATGCCGGCACGCTGAATGGTGAGGCAGTGCTTGAGCTGAGCGTGTCTCAAATCGCAGCTGAATCAACCATCAGCCGCATTGTGCGCCTGGTGGACCAGGCCCAGGCGCAGCGTGCCCCCGTGGAACGCTCCATCGACCGATTTGCCTCCTGGTATACCCCGGCGGTAGTCGTCCTGGCAGCCTGCGTGGCGGTCATTCCTCCCCTGCTATTTGGTGCACCATTCTTCGATATCAATGGTACGCATGGCTGGCTTTACAGGGCGCTCACCCTGCTCATTGTGGCTTGCCCATGCGCCCTGGTCATCAGCACCCCGGTCACCATGGTTTCGTCATTGACGGCCCTGGCTGGCAGTGGTGTGCTGGTTAAAGGTGGAAAATTCATCGATGTGCTTGCACGCGCCCGCTTGTTCGCGTTTGATAAGACCGGCACCCTGACCGTTGGTCAGCCAACGGTGACACACGCTCGCTCTGTGGACTGTTTACCGGATGCACTACGCTGCCCGGCTTGTGATGATATGCTGGCTCTGGCAGCCACCGTGGAACAGCGTTCCGAGCACCCACTGGCACAGGCCATCATGGCTGAAGTGCAGAGGCGCCAGCTGACCCACACCTACCCGGCAGCTGAGAGTGTCCAATCACTGGCAGGCCAGGGTGTGCAAGGCATCTCCAACGGCAGCAGCATCCTGGTCGGCAGCCATGACCTGTTCCATGCCAGAGATGATGCCCTGGATCACCAGCTGCACGAGGATATCCAATCTGCCATGGACGATGGGCAGACGGTAATGCTGGTGGGCAAGGATGATTACCTGGTAGGTTACGTATCGGTGGCAGATGCACCACGCCCGACCACAGCAGACACCCTGCGCCAGCTGAAAGCCATTGACCCGCGTTTCTCCACCGTGATGCTGACCGGTGACAACCCGACCGTGGCAGCCAGGGTGGCCCTCACTTTGGGCAGCCTGGATGAGGTGCGGGCTGGTTTGCTGCCGGAGGATAAGCTGAATGCAGTGCGCGACTTGCAAGCCGCACATGGCCTGGTGGTCATGGTGGGAGATGGGGTGAATGATGCTCCAGCCCTGGCAGCTGCAGACACGGGGATTGCTATGGGTGGTGCCGGCTCGGCCCAGGCGATGGAAACAGCTGACGTGGTATTAATGCAGGATGACCTGACTCATCTGCCAGGCACGATCCAGACCGCCCGCCAGACGCAGGCAATCATTAAACAAAACATCGCCTTTAGCCTGGTGGTAAAAGCGGTGTTTTTGCTACTGACCCTGCCGGGCCTGACAACACTGTGGATGGCAGTCTTCGCCGATATGGGCGCCTCTTTGTTGGTAACACTAAATGGGATGCGGATGTTGCGTAAGAAGATCTAGCCAGATTAGAGGGGCTCCTCCGGCACGACGATGAACATGATCAGATACAGAAGGAGAAACGTGCCAAACCACAGGAGGGTGCCCGCCACGAATACTAACCGGACGATGGTCGGATCGATGCCAAAGAATTCAGCCAGCCCGGCGCACACCCCAAAGATCATGCGGTTCGTGCGGCTACGGAATAGTTTTTTAGATCCCAAATTCATGTTTTTCCTCCTCGTCCTGCTTTAATAGTTAACGCCGAACAGCCCAAAAGGTTGCGCAGACAATGTCTCCAGTTCTTCCTCGTGCCCTCGCCCGTTCTCGCCATCGCGGCTGCCTGCTGGGCTTAGCTGCCGGAGATGCCCTGGGTACGGCGCTCGAATTTAAGCCACCAGGCAGCTTCATCCCCATCTCCGATCTGGTTGGGGGTGGACCATTTCACCTTATTGCGGGTGAGTGGACTGATGACACCTCCATGGCGCTGTGCCTGGCCGAGAGCCTGATCCAAAAGGGCGGTTTTGACCCGGTTGACCAGCTGGAACGCTACCTGCGCTGGTGGCATACCGGCTACCTCTCCTCCAATGGACGTTTCTTCGATATCGGTGGAACTACCTCAGAAGCATTACGCCGTTTCGAGCGCACGAGTGAACCTTATCCCGGACTTGCAGCGAGGTACAGCGCTGGCAACGGCTCATTAATGCGCCTTGCGCCGGTGCCCATGTTCTATGCTCGACAGCCCAGCAAAGCCTTGGCACGCTGTGCGGATGCTTCACGCACCACGCATGCTGCCCCACAGGCGCTGGATGCCTGCCGTTACTTCGGAATGGTCACCGTAGGCGTCTTGCTCGGCGTTCCGAAGGAATCCCTGCTGTCACCACCCGCCGCCTGGGACTTCGTCGATGCTCAAACCCTGGAGTCACTCAGCAGGCTGGATCCCGAGATCCGCCAGGTGGCGGCGGGTTCCTTCAAGCACAAGCAACCGCCGGAAATCCAGGGCAGCGGTTATGTGGTGCGCAGCCTGGAAGCAGCCTTGTGGGCTTTTTACCATTCGGACTCCTTCCAGGAGGGGGCTCTTCTGGCTGCCAACCTGGGTGAAGATGCCGACACCACCGCTGCCATTTACGGCCAGCTGGCTGGCGCGTATTACGGAGAAGAAGGCATCCCGCTGGAATGGCGTTCGATGCTGGCCATGCTGGAGTTGATCATCGAGTATGCGGATAAGCTTTTTAATCTGGCCAACGGATTATGACAAGCTGATAAGTGTGCAAGAGGACCACTTGATACAAGTGACCGGAGTTTGGCGAGAGATTACCAGGATTTATTCGGAGGGGGAAGGCGCGTTGATCTGATGTTAAGCGTTGGGTTTCGTGGAGAAAAGCACTCCACTCAACCCAACCCACGATAAACTTCGGTTTAAGGAGGTACCTATGCCGATTAAAGAAAAAGTTTACTGGCACGATACTGTTGAGATGCCGGCGGGTGATGCGCTGACAAGCCTGCCGGGGCGAGTGGATGTGGCTGTGATCGGTGGGGGCATCCCGGGGGTCTCGGCTGCCCACCAGCTGGCTAAACGTGGCGCTGCCACCGCGCTGCTCGAGGCGGAAAGCATCGGGTGGGGTGCCAGCTCGCGCAATGGCGGCATGGCCCTCAGCGGGCTCAAGCTGGACGTTGAAACGGTGGAAGACCGCTATGGAAAGGACTTAACCCACCAGCTGTTCGAGGATTCAATCGCCTCGCTGGATACCGTGGAGCAGATCGTGCAGGAGGAGCAGATCGAGTGTGGATTTGCCCGCAGCGGCTCGCTTTTGCTGGCGAACAAGCCGGCACATTATACCGGCTTGCAGCATGAATCAGATCGGCTTGCCAGCCAATATAACTTTCAGACACACCTCATCTCCCGGGAAGACCTGCAAGTTGAGATCGGCTCACAGGTATATTATGGTGGCCTGGTGGATGAGACCAGCGCAGGGTTGAACCCAGGGCAATACGCTGCTGGCCTGGCTCATGCCGCCGAGCGGGCTGGGGCCCAGCTATGCCCAGCAACCAGGTTACTGGAGATCCGGCGGACACCTGCCGGGTTCCAGCTCAAAACCACGCGGGGCGATCTGGCAGCCGGCCAGGTACTGGTCACTACCGGCGGTTACACCGGTCCAGCCACCCCGCAATTGCAGCGCCGTATCATCCCGATTGGATCGTATATCATCGCCACGCAACCGCTGCCTGAGGTCCTCGCCGCGCAGCTCATCCCGCACCGGCGGATGGTGTTCGATTACAAGCATTTTCTCAACTATTATCGATTATCGGATGACAACCGCTTGGTCTTCGGAGGCAGGGCGGCTTTCTTCCCTGAAACAAAGTCGACCATCCGCTCGAGTGCGAAAATCCTACAGCGAGAGATGGTGAAAATATTTCCACAGCTGAAAAAAACCGATGTCGAATATGCCTGGGGCGGCACCCTGGATTTCTCATTTGACCAGATGCCGCATACTGGTCAGCTGGAGGGAGTGCATTATGCACTGGGCTTTGCCGGGCACGGGGTGGCCCTGGGCACCCATATCGGTAAGCGGGTGGCAGACGCCATGCTGGACGGTACAGTGGCAGACTTACCCTATTCCTCTTATAGCTTCCCCACTGCGCCGCTCGGTTTATACAATGGGAAGCCCTGGTTCCTGCCGCTGATTGGCCTGTGGCACAGGGTATTGGACTGGATATCTTGATCAGAAATTAGTCTCCTTAGTTGGGCATGTCCTGTTCATATCTGAGAATTGCGTTTACCATACGCAGGGTTGCAGATTTACTTATTGGTAATTTAACCCTTCCTGCTGCTGGTGAAAGTTTTTTTGTTTGATGGTTAATAACTATTCTCACTTATTGATACAACCCACGCCTATTCAAAACTAAACTATCCAACGAAAATAAATTTAGAAATATGATATGGTTAATTACGATTGTGGGGTTTTCATAGTTGCCTGGCTCTAGTGGGGAGACTCGGCTATGACAGTTGCACCGGTTGGGACAATTACTTTCTTATTCACCGATATCGCGGGCAGTACCAGGCTGTGGCAGCAGCATCCTGAAACCATGCAGACAGCCCTCCAACGTCACCACGCCCTGCTGAATGAGGCCATCGCCAACCAGGGTGGTTACGTCTTCCAGATCATCGGGGATGCCTTCTGTGCGGCGTTCCCCACCGCCTGTGCCGGGCTGGAGGCAGCTATCGAGGCACAGCACGCCCTGCTGGCTGAAAAATGGGGGGAGACGGGTATCATCAAGGTGCGCATGGCCCTACACACCGGGCAGGCTGAGCTGAAAGTGGGTGACTACACTTCAGGCGAATATGCCTCCGGCCTGACATTGAGCCGTGCTGCTCGCCTGCTGTCTGCCGGGCATGGTGGGCAGATCCTGGTCTCACTCCCCACCGCCGAGCTGGTGCGTGACCACCTGCCCCAAGATGTGAGCCTGCGCGACATGGGTCCCCGGCGCTTGAAGGACCTGATCCGCCCGGAGCAGATCTTCCAGGTGCTTGCGCCTGGCCTGCTGACCGACTTCGCACCCCTTAAAACCCTCGATGTTCACCCACACAACCTGCCCGTTCAGCTGACCAGCTTCATCGGCCGTGAACATGAGATGGCCGAGATCAAGAAGTTGCTCAGCAGCACCCACCTGCTCACCTTAACTGGGACCGGTGGAACAGGCAAGACCCGCCTGGCATTACAGGTGGCAGCTGACCTAATTGACGAATTTCCCGGCGGAGTGTGGCTGGTCGAGCTTGCACCACTGCATGATCCTGCCCTGGTGCAGAGTACGGTTACCGCCGTCCTGGGCGTGCGCGAACAGCCCGACAGGCCATTATCTGACCTGCTGGTGGAGCATGTGCGCGAGGAACACATGTTGCTCATTTTGGATAACTGTGAGCACCTGGTTGAAGCCTCTGCTCAGCTGGCGGAATTACTTATGCGCAGCGCTCCAGAGCTGAAGATCCTTGCCACCAGCCGGGTACACTTGAACCTGGGGGGTGAACGAACCTACCCTGTACAACCGCTGGCACTCCCCGACCCCAAACGCACCCAAACGGTACTTACCCTGGCCCAGTATGATGCCGTGCGCTTGTTTATTGATCGCGCATCAGCAATACAACCTTCTTTCAGCATCACCAGCGAGAACGCGCCCGCTGTGGCACAAATCTGCACCCACCTGGATGGTATCCCGCTGGCCATCGAGCTGGCAGCGGCACGGACACGCCACTTATCTCCAGCTTCAATTTCAGCACGGTTGGGCGATCGATTCAACCTGCTGACCGGCGGTAGCCGCACCCTCCTGCCCCGCCAGCAAACCCTGCGGGCTGCCATCGACTGGAGCTATGACCTTCTCAGCTCAGCTGAATGCATCATGTTCAACCGCCAGGCAGTGTTTCCCGGCAGTTTCACCCTGGAGGCCGCGGAGGCGATTTGTGCTGAGGATGCCACCAGCGCGCCAGCAGAACATGATATTTCAGCTTCCCAGGTGATGGATCTGCTCAGCGCACTGGTCGACCATTCGCTGGTGAGCGTGCAGGAGTGGAATGGTGAGAACCGCTATGGTTTCCTGGAGACGGTGCGGCAGTACGCCCTGGAGAAGCTGCAGGCTACCGGTGAGCTGGCATCGCTAAGGGATAAGCACCTGGCATATTTCCTAAAACTCGCCCTGCAGGGAGAACCTTACACATGGATAGGAGATCCAGAGTGGATAAGGCGATTTGATGCTGAGTTTGACAACTTACGCACCAGCATGGAATATGCCCTTTCATGTGACCCGGAATCAGCCATCTTGCTGGCAAATTCATTAGGTATGTTTATTGATTTTACTTCTCGGAATTTCGAATTTAACAGCTGGATCGAGCGCATATCGATTATGGCGGAATCCTGGCCACCCGGGAAGATGAAAGCCATGGCGCTCTACTTCGCTGGTGATCGGGCTACTTACCTGGAGGATTACCAACATGCACAGGATTTACTGGAATCGGCCCTGGAAATGGCAAAAGAGCTGGGCGATAAAAAACTGGTTTCGCTTATAACGCATGTCCTGGCTGTTAATAATTTACGGCGGGGTGATTGGGCGCAGTTACGCTATTACGCGGAACAACGCCTGGCAATCTCGCGTGAGCTCGGCGACAATGATGGTATTGCGGGAAGCCTCTGGCAGTTGGGCGAATCGCTATGCAATAGTGGAAATCTCAAAATGGGCCGAATGCATCTTGAACAATCACTTGAGTTAGCCCGGCAGGAGAATTTTCCAAATTGCATCTCCTTTGCGCTCGAATCTCTCTCCCGGTTGGCATTCATGGAAGGAGAATACCCCAAAGCCAGGGTGATGTTGACGGAGTGCGCTCAAATTCGCAGGCAAATGGGATTTCGAAGTGGCCTCGTCTGGACGCTGTACCGTTTGGGCCAGGTCTTTCTAAAGGAACGCGATGCCGTCCAGGCCAGGGCGTTATTTGATGAATGCCTGGAGATATTTGATGATATGAAAGATATCAGTGGGCACTTATTGTATATTGACGGTAATTCAGGCATCGCTGCCCTGACAGGGCAGGATGAACGCGCCGCACGCCTGTTTGGGGCGTCTAAAGCTGCAGCCGAGAAGCTCAATGTGGTAATGACTGAATTCTCCCGCAAGGTATATGAACCGCTCATTGCTACAGTCCGTGAGCGGCTCGGTGAAACCGAGTTCGAAAAATTGTGGGCAGACGGGCGCACTTTGACCCTGGAAGACGCGATTGAGCTGGCGAAGAAACAAAACCCATAGACCTGATGAAATGGGAGTGCTAATGTAGTGCTTTGATGGTTGAGGTTACCTCATTTTGGGTTGGGTATCGTAGGCTCATAGGGCCGTAATCACAAGGGCTCAGCGACGCTGAGCCCCTGCACAATATTTGTCAAGCATTACCTGTACATTCGTGATGGATTCATCGCAAGCTTAGCTGGGTAGCAGGGTCAGTTTAGCTTCAGTAGCCTTATCCACTTCCTGGCGATTGAAGATCATCGGATGGTAGCCGCGGTTGAACCAGGCTTTGATCTGGTCGGCGTAATGCTTGCTGAACGGATGGCCCGACTGGCCCGGGGCAAGCAACCCCTGGCAGTGCTCCAGGTCTCCCAGGTCGGCGATGAAACGGAACGGCGGGCCAACCACGGCATCGGATGCCAGGTCATGGTACCCCGTGAATGTATTCCAGATAGTATTGCCATCACCACCCACCGGGTAGGGACCGCGGTTCAAGAGCAAGTTAAGCGGTTTCACGCTACCCAGGGTGTGGGCAAAGCGTAGCTTATGCTGCTTGCCCCAGGACCAATTTTCCATCGAGGCACCAAAGCGACCTTTCAGCTCATCCACAGCCTCTCGCAAAGCCATGCGCAGCAGCTCGTCCCGACTTTCTCCATCCATTTTCCCGAACCAGACCGAATCCTGTGCGCTGGCTTCATGGAGCAGCCATTCAAAGGCACGCTCTCCGAAAATGCTGGTTTCTGCCAATATTGGAGTGGGACCCTTGCCCAGGTAGCAGATGGCCAGGTCACCCAGCCTGGGCGAGGTCAGCAGCAGGACCAGGCGGCGATAAAACACCTCATATACGCTGGCTTCAGGGCTGGCAGGGGATAGGTTGCCATCCCACTTCTTCATCGCCTCAACCACGATTTTTAGCTCGGGGTCATTAGTGGTGAGCCCACCCAGCAAGGCTCCGACCGTCCGGGCATGAGGCGAAACCTGGTCAAAATGCATGCGCTGGATGTAAGCGATATCGATCTTCGGATTGGCTTCGATTAGCTCCTTGATTCGCCGGGCACGGTTGGCGGAGATGTAGTCGCTACCCAGGAAATTCGGGTAGCTGTGATCCACCTGGCGGTTGTTAGCGGTAACGATATAGCCCTGGGGAGGGTTATAAAGCTGGGGCAGCTCATCGAAGGGGATAAAGCCGCTCCATTCGTATTCACCGGTCCAGCCGGGGACAGGCACCCGCCCATCGCCCCGCATACGGATAGGCACCCTGCCGGTCAGGTTATAGGCGATGTTGCCCTGGGTGTCGGCGTACACCGTATTCTGAGACGGGGTGCCCCAGGAACGCAGCGCTTCACGAAATTCGAGGCAATTTTTGGCCCGATTCATCCCAAACAAGGCAGTGAATAACTGCTCAGCATCCAAGGCAGTCCAGCGTAAGGCCAGGGGAGTCTCACCAACCAGATCAGGCGCCAGCTGGTTGATGATAGGTCCGTGGCGGGTGATGATCACTTCCTGGGTGACCGTTTGCCCTCCTTTGATCCGGATAGGCTCCTGCAATACCTCAGCATCCAGCCACTGGCCCTGATATTCATATTGCACCTGACCTTGCTCGGTGCGGTTGAGATGTTCAAGATACAAGTCCTGAACATCGGGGAAGCCGTTGGTGAACCCCCAGGCGACGTGCTGGTTGTGCCCGGCGATAATCCCCAGCACCCCGGGCAAAGAGACCCCCGCCAGCTCCAGCTCGCCGCCTACCAGGTGGTTCTCGTACCAAATGGCCGGGATACCCATTTGCAGGTGCATATCGTTGGCCAGCAGGGGTTTACCGGAGGCGGTATGCAAACCTGACAGCACCCAGTTGTTGCTGCCTAAACCATGTTCACCAGCTGGCCCGGTGAACCGCCGGGCTGCCTTCGCCCGATCGGAAGCGAGATGACCGACTGTGGAGTAATCCACCCCAGGGGGGATAACATAGGGTTCATTCGAATCAGGCTCCGGTTCCAGCTCAGCAGCCTTTTCAGGTCCCAAGCGTGCGATCAGCTGCGCCCGCAAGAGCTCGCTTTCCCAATTGACGGAGAGCGTCCAGGCCATCATCTTACCCCAGGCGAGCGAATCGGCCACCGTCCAGGGTTCGGGCTGGTAGCGTAATAGTGTAAACTCGATTGGGTAATGTCCGCGGTTGATCCAGGCATTGACCCCAGCCGTGTAGGCATCGATGAGACCCCGGATTTTATCTGGAATTATCTGTTCATCTCTGGTGGCAGCCCTGCGCATCCCCAGGATGCGCATCCAGCGGTCGAGCGGCAAGGCCACCTCGCCCAGGATTTCAGCCAGCCGTCCAGCCACCAGGCGTCGCTGAAAATCCATCTGCCACAGTCGGTCTTGGGCGTGGACGAATCCCTGGGCGAACACCAGGTCCATTTCATTTTTTGCGTAAATATGGGGGATTCCCCAACGGTCACGGATCACCTCCACCGGGTCTTCAATCCCCTTGATCTGTGCGGTTCCGCTGGTCTGAGGCAGGAACGTGTGACGCAAGTAGGCATAACCCCCCGCTGCCAGGCTGGTGAGCCCCGCAAATACCAAACCGATTTTTCGGAATTGCCTGTTCATAGACACCTCCTTATGATTGATCAGATGATTTGGTAGATCCTTGCTCCTTGTTAACCTTCAATGCTCTTGGGTTTACCTGCTGCCCAGCTGTAGGAAGTAATCCGGCAGCATTCCCGGAAGCCCAATGAGCGGTATACCGGCAGGCCCATCTCGGAGGCCTGCAGGATGCCGATCCGATAGCCCAGTGCCCGGGCCTGCAACAGGGGGTAGAGCGTCACCTGTGCGCCAATCCCCTGCCGGCGGGCTTCAGGGGCAGTGGCGACTGCGTAAATCCCAGCAACACCTCCACCCAGCTGTAACAGGGATGTCGCGACTGGCACACCGTCCAACCAGGCCGTGTACGCCTGGGTGACAGCTGGATCTGCAATGCTGAACAGGTGGCACCAGGAGCTTTCCACAAATTCCACCCGTTCAGAAGGAATTTGGAACCCGGCTGCTAGTGCGCGGCACCATGCCTGCCAACCATCATCATCCTGGGCAGGCTTGATAGCCAGACCCTCCGGCCGAGGCAGGCTCTCATTCAGCTTTTCCAGCTCGACTGCCATGCCTGGTCCATCCTCATCGATGGTAAAACCACGCTTCACCAGCCGGTCTGCCAGGTCAGCCGGTCGTGACGAAGGACCCACCCACCACAAAATTGGCACCTGGCGTTTTTCCGCATCCGCCTGCAGGTATTGGATGGTCGCATCAACCTGCTCAGTTGCCAGGCGGGAATCCATGATGCTGTTAAATAATGACATACGGATGTTCGTGATCGATCTCCGCACACCATCAACATCGTTCAAGCAAGCGCCTTCCAATTTACTAAACACCAGAAGCCAGGATGCCAGGTTCTCCTCATTGGCAGCAATTAAACTGGCAGCCGAGAAATCATGGCGAATCATTTGTACCTCCGCATCGCTTTCCATATCCTGTTTCACTTGATATTTTACCTTTTATCCATCCTGAGAGCCTTGTCTCCGTGGGTGAAATTGTCTCGAATATTTTTATTAACCAACAAGCGGAGGGCAAAGCTATTAGTTTACCGTTAAGTCTGGTTGTGGATAATGAAAACAGGGGATTATTAGGCTACGGGCTAAAGGATGGATTTGATGAGAATTTGGGCTCACCCTGTACCGCGCCCCGGCATCCATTGAGACCGTTGCAAACCGAATTGAGGTCACGAATCTGTAAGATCTCCTCCAGGTTGACATGCATTACCCTGAAGTAATTTGATAAAATAATAGTATCGTTATTATCCGGAAGCCGCGTCACATTTCTTCTAAACCCAACGATATCAATTCACGCAGAGGTCACTAATGATACCTAACCAGTGGTATATCGTGCTCGCATCCAAGGAAATCAGTCCTGGCAAGTTAGTCGGTGTCACCCGCATGGGTGAGAAAATGGTATTCTGGCGCGATAGCCAGGGAAAGATAGGCTGCCTGGTGGACCAATGCCCCCACCGCGGTGTAGCGTTCAGTGCTGGCAAGCTCATGCGTGACTGCGTTCAGTGCCCCTTCCACGGGTTTGAGTTTGACACCACCGGTCGCTGCACGCTCATCCCCGCCAATGGACGCTCTGCCGAAGTACCCAAGGTATTCAAGGCGAAGGCTTACCCGGTGCGCGAGCTACACGGCCTGGTCTATCTCTGGTGGGGTGAACCACGCGGCGAATACCCGGCCCTACCTGACTTCGACTTCATGAATGACCCCAACCTGGTTTACGCCGCCACCACGGACGTGTGGAATACCCACTATTCGCGGGTCATCGAGAATCAGCTGGATGTGGTTCATGTACCGTTTGTTCATTACAACACCATCGGGCGGGGCAATAAGACCGTCGTCAATGGACCACGCTACACAATGGAAGACCAGAAAGAAGGAGATGCCATCCTCAATATCTGGGTCAAGAATGAAGTGGACACTGGCCAGGTTCCACTGAAGGCAGGTGATATCGCCCCCATTGAAAGGCACCCTCAGCTACAGTTCATCTTCCCGAACCTGTGGCACAACTGGATCAGCGATACCTTCCACCTTATCCTGGCTTTTGTCCCCATCGATGGCGAAAATACCAAGCTATATTTTCGATCGTATCACAGCGTCAAATTCCCTATCGCACGCCAGATCACGAATTTCTTCAGCAACCGCAGCAATATCCTAATTGCCAATCAAGACAAGCGCGTGGTTGTCACCCAGCGCCCCTTTCGCTCCGACCTACGTATCGGCGAAAAGCTCATCCCTGGCGATGGCCCGGTGATCGAATATCGGCGGCGGCGCCAGGCCTTGATTGAAGGTAAAACCTAGCTTTCCAGGTACTATCTGTCTTCCTTTTACCCCCGATACAGCGAATCACCGCTGGGAAGCTGTTCCTAGCACATAACTTGCATCCTCCCGCTTGGAACATGGGACTGCCCCCTGAACCCCAGGGGATTCCTGGGGCGTCCTGTGGTCCGATCGACAGAGGAATATGCCAATCATGGAAGCCAGGAACAGCATAACGAGCTACAACCCAACTGATGATTTTGCCAGCCAAGCCTGGGTGGAGAAAATCTCCCTGTCTGTAGCCTCCACGCAAGCAATCATGCGCGAGGGCTTAGGCTGGATATTCTCACTTGGCATCGAGACCAGCATGCCGTTCTATCAACGCTTCAACCTGGCATTGATGAACCGCATCGCGTTCGCCAGCCTGCTGCTATCATTCCCAGGGACGTTCCTGCTCATGCTGCTGGGCTTCACCCACCCATATAGCCAGCTGATGGGTGGGATGCTGGTGGCCTGCCTGGTGCTGGGCTTGAATGCTGCCCGGCGAGTCGAATGGTCAAAAACACTCTTTGCATTCTCACCGGCCGTGTTGATGGTGATATTCACCTTTCTCGAGCTGAATACGGTAGGTGCGGAACATGCCCTGCTGCTGATCCTCTCCCGCCAGGGGTTGGGCTTTGCCTTGCTTCTACCCATCCTGATCTACGGCTTCGAGGACCGCCAAAAAGTACTGGGGATTGCCGGCCTATGCGTTTTGACCTTACTGATCTACGAGGTTGGCAGCATGCGCCTGGGGGCGTTTGAGAACGAAGAGATATTTGGCCTGGCCCACGGGCTTTTCGCGAGCCTCTCGCTCATTCAATATGTGACGCTGGCTGGTTGTATCCTGTATATGCAACACTTCACCCTGCAACAGGAGCAAAATGTAAAGAAAGCCACCGAAAAGTTGCAGCGCCAGGCCATCCATGACGGGCAAACTGGCTTGTTCAACCATGCATTTATGGAGGGGCTGGTCGGTGATGCGATCAACCGCACCCGCCGGTCCAACACTCCCCTTTCACTGCTCATGATCGATGCGGATCACTTCAAGCACATCAACGACAATCTGGGGCATAACGCCGGCGATGAAGCCTTAAAGCAGCTGATTAATGTGCTGAGTGGCAATAAACGCTCCACCGACTACCTGGGGCGCTGGGGTGGTGATGAGCTGGTCATGCTGCTCACTGAGACCGACCTGCCTGGGGCGGCCAAACTGGCCGAGAAGTTGCGCCAGCGGGTGGAAGCGCACACCTTCCTGCGCGATATGCACCTGACCATCAGCCTGGGTGCCAGCCAATATCACGAGGGGGATACACCGGTAAGTTTCGTTGAGCGGGCTGACGCAGCGATGTACCGGGCCAAGCGGGGCGGGCGCAACAAGGTGGAAGTGCAAAGGCCAGCCAATAGCAATTAGCAACCAGAGCTGGAGGGCCAGCAACAGCATAGTTTTCTCCTATCAACAGAATCCGGGCAACCCAGAATGATGAAGTATGCCTGGATAAATGCCAACATCAGCCATTTACGTTAGCTATCCGAGCGACTTGTTTTACGAAACTATTATCTATCCGCGTTTTAGCGGTTAAAATACGCCTGGGAGCGTAGTATTATGCCGACCAGCCCGGTGACAAGATCGAAATCAGCTGCCAGGCAGACCTATAACCGCCTGAGTGGTGTGTATGACCTGCTGGCAGGCTCCAGTGAATTGCCCCTGACGAAACTGGGACTACAGATGCTGGCTGTGCGCCGGGGTGAGCGGGTGCTGGAACTTGGCTGTGGCACGGGTCATGCCCTGGCCATCCTGGCTGAGCAGGCTGGCGATGTGGGATGGGCGCACGGCATCGACTTATCTTCGGGCATGCTGCACCAGGCCAGGCGACACCTGGTCAATAAAAAGTTGGCTGGTCAGGTCAGCCTACTCGAAGGAGATGGTGCACGCCTCCCCTATCCCGATAATTGTCTCGATGCCATTTTCCTGAGCTTCACACTGGAGCTGTTCGATACACCAGAAATCCCACTGGTTTTAGCAGAATGTCTGCGGGTGTTACGTACAGGTGGGCACCTGGGAGTGGTGAGCCTGTACAGCACCGGGCATCCCAACTGGATTGTTCGACTATACGAATGGTTTCATGCTCACCTGCCCGCTTACGTGGATTGCCGCCCGATCAACGCAGCTGAATGGGCCCGTGCGGCGGGATTATTCGTTGAGAAGCAAACGGTTAAATTAATGTGGGGGCTGCCCGTAGAAATCCTGCTGGCCAGAAAAACCTAAAAACTTAGGTGACTGCCTGGCGCTGAAGTGGGTATTTCAGGTAGCGCTTCTCGGTCACAACCTGGCAAATCCGCTCCACAGCTTCATGGATCTCGTCAAAGCTGGTGTACAACGGGGCAATCCCCAGACGGATGTTATCGGGCTCGCGAAAATCGGGAATCACCTTCATTTCATCGATCAGGGCCCGGTTAATACGATACCCTTCGGGGTGGCGGATGGAGACGTGGGAGCCGCGCAAGGTGGGGTTACGTGGGGTGCCAAGCTTGAATCCCAATTGCACTAATCGGGTATCGAATAGCTCGATCAGGTAACTGGTCTGGGCAATCGATTTCCGGCGGATGCGCTCAATGCCAGCCTGGAGCACGATATCCAGCGCGGCTTCCATCGCCAGGGTGGATAGGATGGGCGGGCTGCTGACCAGGAAACGCCGCATCCCCTGCGCAGGCGTGAAGTCAAGCTCGAAAGCAAACGGCTGGCGCTCAGCGAACCAGCCCCAGATCGGCTGTTGCAGCTCGTCTTGCAGGTCGCGGCGCACATACAGGAATGCCGGGGCACCCGGCCCCCCGTTGAGATATTTATAGGTACAGCCCACCGACAGGTCCGCTCCCCAGGCATCCAGCTCGAGCGGAACGGCTCCCACCGCATGGCATATATCCCAGAGCATCAGTGCCCCTGCCTGGTGAGCGAGCCGGGTCACCTGCTCAGCATCGTACATAAAGCCCGATTTAAACGCTACATGCGAGAGGCTGACTAAAGCAGTATCCTCATCCACTGCCCCGGCCAGGTCGTCTAACGCAATGGTCATCCCGTCATGCGAGCGTACCAGCTGTAGCGTGTATCCTTCACCCAGCTGGTTAATGCAGGACTGCAGGATGTACAGGTCGGAGGGGAAATTTAACTCATCGGTGACAATCTTCTTTCGCTCGGGTAGCCTGGCCAGGGCTGCCATCGCCAGTTTATACAGGTTTATCGAAGTGGTATCTGTGACCACCACCTGCCCGGAGGCTGCCCCGAGTAAGGGGGCGATCTTATCGCCGATTCGAGAGGCGGCCGCGTACCAGTTAAGGTTCCAGCCCCGAATGAGACCTTCGCCCCACTCCTGGCTGACCACCTGGGCCAGGCTCTCAAGGGTTGCTTTTGGCAGCCGGCCAAGCGAATTCCCATCCAGGTAAATTAAATCAGGATCGCTAATGGCGAAAGCATCACGGAATGTGGCTAATTCATCGATGAAGGAAGCAGGAGAAGTGGAAGGCGAACCAGGCATGGCTTACTCCTAAAGGTATGGGCTTCGGATTGCAGTCATATTATAGCTTCTTCGACATCCACATATGCCAGTGTTGATGGAGTGAGGCCAGACTTCGTGGAAAACTGATAGAATCGGGCTGGACAGCAAGACATTCATTTTCCATCCACGAGAGAACCCATGGAGATATTACTCGCCCTGTATGCTGTTGGGGGCCTGCTCCTGGCAGGTCTATCCGTCCCACTGATCTTCCGTAAGATTCCGCCCAATGGCCTGTACGGTTTCCGCCTGCCATCAACCATGAATAACCCAGCGCTGTGGTATCAGGTCAACACTTATGCTGGCTGGCGCCTGTTAGTAGTGGGGCTGGGCAGTGCTGTGGGTTCAATCATCCTGTTTTATACCGTCAATTCAAGCGTAGATGCTTATGCCTTGAGCTGCCTTGGGCTGTTCCTGGCGTTATTCCTTTGGTGCCTGATCAGCAGCTTCCTGTATGTGCGATCCTGTCAATCCAAGATGTAACCACGAAGGCTGATATGCATCAAAAGAACAAGTTCCACAGACAGATAAAGAAAAACTTAAATAAGGCTCATTTATGACAGGAGTCTGTAGTAGAATCCTACACTATGACTAAGACTGAATTTCTACTCAATCTTCAAAATGGAAGGAGACAGTGGCACCAGGTATGGAGGGGTATTGACCTGTTTGGAACCTCCAGCCCGCGCAAACCTGGTGAAATGAGCCTGCGCGATACCCTCTTCCACGTGGCCTGGTACGAGCGCGAAATGGTGAATATGTGTAAGCTACGTACCCTGGCTGGCTCAGCCTGGTGGGATCTCCCTGTTGACGAACGGAACGCCCTGATCAAAACCGAAGGCCAGACCATCTCGCTGCTCCAGGCTTGGCGGGTTGAAGAACAAGCCTTCACCGACCTGCTGGCCCAGCTTCAAACCCTGACGGACGAAGAACTTGAAGACCCCCATTGTTTCAAGGATATGCCGGTAGATTGGAAACCCTGGCTGGTAATTGCCAGCAATACTTATGAGCATTATCTCGAGCATTTTTCAAGTATTTATTAAATAGGCGATCTCTTTAGTATCTCCATCAAATCACCAATCAGAAGAAATCGGAACACCCTGGTCACATCAGAGCCAGGGTGTTTTTTATCAATGGGGGGATATTACCCACTGTTTGCTATCGCCCGCACTAAGCAGGCAAGGTAGAAATAAAAAAAGGACCAATTGCTGAAAATTAACCATACTTACCGCGCAGCCTCTCTGGTAAGAGGGTGGCGATATGCTGCATCACGGTAGTGCCCACATACGTATCCAGCTCTCCAGAGGGCAAACCAGGCGGAACCTCCAGCTGGAAGGGGCTGCCAAAGGCGATCTGGATGGCGCCCGCCTCTTTCCAAACGCCCACCGGGAGAATCACCGGGCATTTATGTGAGATTAGGAGCATGAAACGCCCCACCCCCGCGGGTAGCTCACCCAGTACACCACCAGGCTGATCGCCCCCCTCCGGGGAGATTCCAATCACCGGGTGTGGATCTCGGTTGGCATAGCGGAGCACTTGCCTGACAGCTTGGGCTCTCTGTTCAGCTTGATGCGGGTCGGGCGGCATGGCAGGCATGGCGGTAAAACCGAGAAGCCTGGCACCCCGCGGAAATAGCCAGTGGGTGAACCCGGTAAGCCAGCCGGAATTGGTCCAACCGGAGGTGACCAACCAGTTAATGTCAACCGGGAAGATGGCACTCACGGTTATCACCATCCACCATATACGAAAATCTGAGGCGGAATAATGGTTGCAAGTGACGAGCACGCCTTGCCAGTCAGTCTCTCCCTGCATTTTTTGAAGCAAAGGCAGTGCAGCTGATAAGTGAAATTCCGGTGAGGGGTGCAGGGTGCGGGTGAGCAGACGGGCGATGGGACGGAAGGGGATGTGCATAGTGGTGTGGTGAGATGATTATAATAGTATCTATGCGGGCTTGCAATTCACTGCCAGCCATCTTACAATTAATCACTTGCTGATATCTAATCTGGTAATGGGAGAGCGGTATGCGACCTGAATGGGATATCTACTTTATGAAAATTGCGCATGTGGTGGCCCTGCGCAGTACCTGTGACCGGGCATTCGTCGGCACGGTGATGGTGCTGGAGAAACGCATCCTGACTACTGGCTTTAATGGCAGCCCGGCAGGTTTACCCCACTGCGACGAGACCGGGCACCTGATGGTGGATGGTCACTGTGTACGCACAATTCATGCAGAAGCCAACGCCATCATCCAGGCTGCCCTGCACGGGGTGAGCACCAAGGGTGCCACCTGCTATGTGACCCACTTCCCGTGTATCCAATGCGCAAAAATGCTGATCAATGCTGGTGTCGTCAGGATCGTTTACGACCAGGAATATCGCATCGATGAGAACACGCTGGATTTCTTACGGTTGGCAAATGTAGAGCTGGTACGGGTGAATGGAGAGGAAATAGATGATCAAGCACCTTAAGCTATATACCCCCGGACCGGGAGACGTGGATGAAGATGTGCTGGCAAGCCTCTCCACACCGGTCATCCGCCATTACGGACCGCAGTGGATGGAAATCTATAACGAAACCAAAGGGCTGCTACAACAGATCTTCAAAACTAAAAATGAGATCTATTTCGTCCCTGGGGCTGCTTCCAGCCTAATGGATATGGCCATTGGCAGCTTACAGGCAACCGGTGAGAAGATCATCGTTGGAAATAACGGCTTCTTCGGAGAACGCCTGGCGCAAATCGCTAATGGTTATGGCCTGGAGACCATATTGCTGAATGCCCCGTTGGGAAAACCGCTTGACCCCGATGGTTTGCAAAGATTGCTCAATGCTCACCCTGAGGCGAAGGTGGTGGCATTGGTGCACCACGAAACCGGCACGACGGTGCTCAACCCGCTGCGCGAGCTTGCCATGGTGGCCAAGCAAGCCGGTAGGGTCGTGGTCGTGGATGCAGTCTCCTCATTGGGTGGAACTGACCTGCGTGTGGATGAGTGGGGGATTGACATCTGTGTGACCACACCCAACAAGTGCCTGGAAGCAGTGCCCGGTATTGGCTTCATTACGATCTCGCCCGCTGCCTGGCAGCTGGTTGACGCTCATCCCCACAACAACCATGGCTGGTACCTCGACTTGAAGACCTGGCGTTATTACGCCACTGAGTGGGGTAGCTGGCATCCCACCCCGGTCACCCTCCCCACCAATGTCATCCTGGGGGCGAGGACCAGCTTACAAAAGATTGTTGAGCAGGGTCTCGAGACGCACTTTGAGAAGTATCGCCGAGCCAGCCACGCAATCCGTAGCGGCTTGCGCAGCCTGGGTTTCGAGATGTTCGTGGAGGATAGCTTTGCCTCGCCAATTGTTACTGGCGTGTGCAGGCGAAGTGAATTCGAGCTTGCTGAGATGAGCCAGTGGCTGGTAGCTGAACGGAGTATAGCCATTGGTGGTGGACTTGGTGAGTTATCGGGCAAGATGTTCCGGGTAGGGCACCTGGGCAAGGCTGCCTCGCGTGAATACCTGGTGGACTTCCTGTTCGCTGTCGAGGAGTTTTTACGTATGAAAGGGATCCCTGCTCAAGTCGGTTCTAGCCTGGCAGGCTTATAAATTTTTCTGGGGAGCTGTACGCTCTTATCGCTGACTTACTGTGAATAGTGTAAAAACAGTGAATTTGTGACTGTTATTCTTTCCAACACTGATTTCCAGAGAACGCTGAGCTTGTAGAAGTCTATCTCAATTATTGGTGAAGGAGATTTTCATGTCTACTTATACATACACGATTGCCCCGGAGATATTTGAGAAATATCCGGGGTATGCCCGGGGAGTTGTCCTGGCATTCGATGTGCAAAATGGGGCCTCACCGCAAGAACTGGTCCAAATGCTGCGGGATGCAGAAGCTACGGTGAGATCGAGAATCTCGATCGAGACTGTCTCGGAGTACCCACGCTTCAAAGCCTGGCGGGAGGCTTACAAGTCATTTGGCGCCAAGCCGAGTGAATTCCGTCCATCTGTGGAAGCCATGGCGCGGCGGGCCTTGCGAGGCGACCAGCTACCCAGTATCAACGCCCTGGTCGATATCGGCAACATTATCTCACTCCAGCACCTGGTTCCGGTCGGTGGGCACTCCATGGACGACCTGGCTGCGGATATCAGCCTACGCCTGGCCACTGGAAATGAGAATTTCGTGCCCTTCGGGTCAACCGAAGTAGAGCACCCATCTGCTGGTGAAGTCATTTTTGCTGAAGGGAACACCGTGCTCACCCGTCGCTGGACCTGGCGGCAAGCTAATCACACCCTCACCCTACCGGAGACGCGCAGCATTGAAATTAACATCGACCGCCTGCCTCCGGTGGAGATGGAGGAGGTGCATGCCATTGCCAGCCAGTTGATGGGATTGGTGGAGGAATTCTGCGGGGGAAAGCTACGTTACGAGATACTGGACGAAAATCACAGCCAGATGAAACTGGAATTATAAAACCTGGCTCAGGAGCGTATGGGTCAGTGCTTTTCTCCCTGCATAAGCGAAATGCTTTCCATGAACATGGAGAAACGTTCGATCTCAACCACGTTCTGAAATCCAGCCCGCTCCATCATCCCAGGTAATAAGCCGTACACGTTATCAGAAGCGCGCTCCATCCGGCGCAACACCTGCGATGCCAAACGGGTAGATAAACTATGGGGTTGGCCGATATCAAACAAACAGAATTTACCACCCGGTCTTAAAACCCGGAACACTTCACCCATAGCCAGCTGCTTTTCATGTGTGTCCAGGTGATGGAAGACCAGGCTGCTCACCACGCGATCAAACATCGCAGTCTGGTAAGGCAGCTGATAGGCCATCCCCTGGTCCAGCTGGATGTCAACCTCAGCATGGCTCGCTTTTCGACGGGCGATCTCCAATATCTGCAAGTCAGCATCCAATCCGTACACACTTGCCATGACATGACTTTGCTTGATCAGGGTCGTCAGGGAGGCAGTGCCACAACCCAGGTCCAGAACTTTCATTCCTGGCAGGATATCAGCCTGAAGGATGAGCTGGTTGCGGATGACTTCCTCCCGCATGAACCCTCTGACCAAGGGATCATATAAAGGAGTAAGCCAATGGACGCCCATGGCAGGGATATAGTGTTCAGTCGTGTTCATATGCTATTGGATGCCGGTCCATCACCGACGTTACGCCTTGCGCGGCAAAATTCTAGTAGTAGCCTATGAAATTCATCCGACCGGTGCGCCACACTGCGGGCAGTGACTCCAATCAGACTGTAGCCCAGTACCACAGTGCGAACAGTAACGCTCAGCTTTTTGTAAAGGTAATGCCTCCTTTGTTGCCGAATAGTGCTCTGGGATGGGATTCGTGGCACTGCTCAGGTTTTTCCCCAGGTTTTGAAAGCCGCCAGTAGCCCAACCAATCATAAGGATGATTAACAGCACGGGGACAACCATCACCAACAGCATCATCAACCAACCGAAACCAAACATACCGTACATCATACGTCACCTCCTGGTTCCGAATACAGTTTACCATTTAGACATCGCGGCATAAGCGCTATATTGCTTGCTATGATATGCGCCATTAAGCTTAAAAAAGGTGCTGTCCTCAATGGGAAAATAGTGCAGCCAGTATGAAAATACTCGCTCGGAGCATTTACCATGTAATCACAGCTCTGGTTTGTAGGTACATATCTTATTGATGCGTATGGTCATTTAGAATCTTCAGAGATTTGTTCCTTTAGAATTATGATTAGCAAATTTGCTGCCATTATCGATTGACTGGTTTCGCTCCCCCTATATAATTAAACAACCACCATCGAATTCATAAAAGGCCGTATTAAAAGGTGCTATATGAAGAACAAACGCCTGATTTTTCTTTTTTTGTTAAGTATCCCCCTGCTGATAAGTCTGGCATGCCAATTCACTCCAACCCCCACTCCCACTAACCCGCCTGGAATACCCCCAAGCCAGGTGGGGAAACCAGCAGTCGTGGCAAGCCTACCTGTCAAGCCATCAGTCGCGGCAAGCCCAACTAGCAAGCAGAATTCACCTGCTGGCTTCACGGAATCGGATTGCTATGCAAGCGGAATCACATTTGACTCGATCACTACTGGCAATAGCGTCGATGAGATATATGACGGTCCTTACATAAACTGCAATTATTCCACCACTGGAGCTCATGGGCTGTCTGAAACTGCCTACATCAGTATTATTGCCTATAAAGCTGATATGCTAGATGGGTTTTACATGGACTTGAAAGACAATCTCAGTGGTTATGTCGACCAATCCAATGAATGGAACGCGCAACCGGATCTCCCAGCGGAGGCGATGGATGTGATCGACATGCTTCGCGATGATAGTGATGGATATGTATTCATGATAACGAAGGATGCTAACGTACAGGGCTGTAAGCTTGGCAAGGGTTATGGAACAGAAATGGTGAATGGTAAATACCTGGTCCAAATCATGTTCAGCTCATGCGAAGGCGATACATCAAGCTATCTGGCTGCATTAGACAGCTTAAAATCCGCTGCTGAAGTGGCGATCTATCGAATTGAGACAGGCACGCAGCCTTAGCAATTATTAATTGTGGGAAATTTCAACGATAAAGAGAGGGCAGTCCAAAAAGGGCAGGTGGTGGTTGGACAATTGTGGATTTTTCAGGATCAGGTCAAGTGGAATGGTACCCAATGAAACGAGCTGTTACAATTTCTTAGGTGACAGCCCGTTTTATGGTTTACAACTACTGATGATATGTACAGGGTTATTTCAGGCGGCATGCATTTTGGGTTTATCTGCCTGGCCCGAGACATATTTCTGCGGTTCCTTGTCGAAGGATTTCTTGCAGCCGAGTCCACAGAAATAGTACGTTTTGCCCTGGTATTCCGATTTTCCGGCAGCATCCTTGGGGTCAACCATCATGCCACATACAGGATCTTTTTCCATCACAATCATCTCCTTTAATAATATATTTTAATATCAGCCGAATAGTTTATCGAATAATTGCACGGTCATGAAACTGGGCCAGTGATTCCGCAGACAGCCAGATGCAGGATTGCAGCTCCTTCCCGCGCCAGAATTGAACTGTTCACCTCAATGCACTTAAAACCGATTGCAGGCTTTGCTTCACTTCCTGGGGAAAACCTGCCATGGATTGTTTCATGTCCTCATCCACCACGCTGAACATTACCTCCGGATCCTGGATTGCTACAGCAACCCCATCGGCATCCTGCCGTAGGATCACATTGCAGGGCAGCAATAAGCCGATTGATTCATCGGCGGTCAGTGCCCGGTAAGCGAAGCGTGGGTTGCAAGCCCCGAGGATCAGATAGGGCTTAAACTCCACACCCAACTTAACTTGCATCGTCTTCTGCACATCGATCTCCGTCAATACCCCGAAGCCCTGCGTTTTGAGAGCTTCTACCACCTTAGCCTTTACTTCTTCCAATGTGCCACTCAATTTCGTGCTCATCCCGTAACCAGCCATCGCTTAATTCTCCTGTTCTCCAATGCTGTCTATCTCTACAGGGATCGTCACAGATAGGTTCGTGCCCTTGCCAGGCGTGGATCGAATTTGCAGCATCGCCCCAACCAGCTCGGCTCGTTCATGCATACCCAGGAGACCATAATGCCCCTTGGCGGTATACTCCGCAAGGTTGCTCGGCAGGTTGAAACCCACCCCATCATCCTCGACCTGCAACCTGATTGAGTTCGGCAGGTAGGAGATCCAGAGGCTGGCTCGCTTAGCCTGGGAGTGCCGGCAGATATTGCTCAATGCTTCCTGTGCTATCCTGTAAAGTGCTAATTCTTTAGATGCATCCAGGCGGATTTCGTTACCCACATGCTTGAACTCCACCGTGAAACCCATACCCTGGCCGGCTTCACGTGCCAGCACTTCCAGGGCAGGCACCAATCCCAGGTCTTCCAGATAAGCTGGGCGCATCGCCCGGGTGAGGCGGCGCAGGTTTTCGATCGTTTGTTCGGTGAGGGTAGCGATCTCGTCCAGTTCAGCAATATCGGGCCTGGCGGATACCATTTCCGGTGCCTGCTCCAGACGGGCAAGCTGCACACGCTGCTTTAAGGCAATCAAAGCCTGCAGCGTATCGTCATGCAGCTCACGTGCCAGGCGCTGCCGCTCATCTTCCTGGGCTTCGGTGATCGCCCCTATATAACCGTGTAAGCTGCGCTGGGCTTCATCCACCTTGTCAGCCATCTGGATCAGCTCATCTTGCAGCTGGCGTACTTCGGAAATGCCCCCAACCGGCTGGCGAATGGATAGGAAATCGCCATCCGCCAGGGTGGCTGTCTGTGCTTCAAGGGCTTGCAGGGGTCTCACCACCTGGCTGAGGCCAAACCATAGGGCAATCAACATGATCAGCACGATTGGAACCAGCACAAGTGGAGTTATCTGTGAAGCTCGTAAGGTTGGTGTGGAAAGTGCCTGCCATGATTCTTCAGTGATCAGCCCCCAGCCTACCTTACTGACCGGGCTATAAGCAGTTACATGCTCATCCCCACCCACCTTGACGTACACAATGCCGCTCCGGCCTTGCAAGGCCTGGGCAATACCGGGATGATCCGGGCTCTGGTCGGGTAGGTCACCGGTATGATAGAGCACCTGGGAATCAGTACCTACCAAAAGGATGGACCGCTCACTGTTATTGGGCAGGCTTGTTCCCAGGGTTGTGCCAGCTAGCTGGTCGATGGAGAAGGCCCCAACCAACAAGCCGTCCGCTGTCGTTTTGGCAGAGACGAGACCCACCAGCTCTCCATTGGTGGGGAGGCGAGCGATCACGAGCTCACCGGGCTGCTCCATTAACTGCCTCAATACCCCTACCCAACTCGATGCGCTGGTTAGAGACTGCCAGGCCTGGGAATCACCATTCAGGGTCGTAGGTACCCCTGCCTGGTCAATTGCTACCAGCCCGAAGTCGAAACCTGATGCACGGCTGGTGAGGCTGGTATTCGTCCCGGTGATGGATGGGGAGGTATCGGCAGCAAACACGCTAGCCAGAGTGTCCACTGTGCTCATCCTGTTTTCAAGCTGAGCGTTCAATGCGGCGGCTGCTGCGCGGACCATGGCTTCATCCCGCTCGCCCACCATGTTGCGCATCGCCTGGTTATGGATGGTGAGGCTGCCGAATGTGATCACGATCAGCAGAAGCGTGAGAGGCAGCAGGATGATGGCAAACAGCTGAAGCACCAATCCCATGGCCGGTAATCTGGTTCTTTTTCTGTTGTGATCCCTGGGTGTCATGACCAGGTCATTCTTCAATAATATTGCCGATCGCCTGCGATATCCAGCCCAGTGAGACTGCTCGCATCACGGCTTCGGTGCGGCTTCCGGCTTGCAGCTTATTAAAGATATGTGCCAGGTGTCCCTGAACCGTGCGATCGCTGATATCCAGCTGCAATCCAATGGCTTTATTGGTATAGCCACGCGCTACCAAGGAAAGCACCTCCAGCTCCCGTTCGGTGAGCTGCTCAAATTGCATGGCATCACCAGGGTGGCTGATGTGCGCCAGGAGCTTGTGTGTAACCACGGGGTCGAGGACCGACTTCCCAGCATACACATCCCGCACCGCTTCAACGAGATCATCGGGGGAGGCCGTCTTCATCACATATCCATTGGCACCCGCTTGAAGAACCGCCACCACGTAAGGGTCATCATCATAGGCAGTCAGGATCAGGACACCCACACTGGGAAAATTGACCCTCAGCCAGCGGGTCACATCGATACCGCTGGATTTGGGCATGCGGATATCCAGCACGGCCACATCGGGTGGATCACGGCGAATCATCTCTTTCGCCATTTCGCCATCGTCTGCTTCAGCAATCACCTGGATATCACCTCCGCGCTCAAGGAACTGGCGGATGCCTGCCCGCACCATGGCATGGTCATCTGCAAGCAGGAGGCGGATGTTTTTTTCAGTGGATGTCATCACAATATCTCTACGCATTTATATTTAGCAGGAGAAGTATAACATTACGGCGGGTTTCCCCCTTTTCTCTAAGCAGATTCTTAAAAATTAACGCCGGAGTTGATCAGCTAAGTAACGTTTTGGAAGTGAATAGAGAACAGCCTGCGAATGGTTTTCTCCAGGGCAGGGTCAGGTCGCTGCGCAGGATTATCGACCAACGAAAACCAGGTCTGGCCGTGATATCCGTGGGCAACCAGGCTGAGAGGCTGGCAACCAGGCGGGCAGCTAGCCTGGTAGACAAATAGCACCACCATCTGGCAGTCACATTTCTCGGTCCCATCCTCATGGCAGGGGCAAGCAGCTTTGACGTGTCGCGTGGCCTGCAAATCAAAGGTGCGAACCACCGCCAGGCCTGCTAGGCTCATCTTGTTGGTCAGCCAGCCCACTGCTTCAGCGCAGTCCCGGTCCACAACCAGCAGAGTTTGATTAGCATCCATGACCTCTCCAGACTAGATCGTGCTGCAGGGATTATTATTCATTCCGACCTCAATCGGAAACTCACGGCACCCAATTAGACAGCACCGTCAGGGTCTTCTCACCCCAAGCAGGATCATTGTTGGGCAGGTGCACACGGAAATCATGCTGCCCATCCATACCTTCATGCATCATGAAGCTCATGCTAAGCGTTGTCGTTGCGCCGGGTTTCAGAACCATCGAACCGATGGCAGGTGTGGGCGGTCAGCACCCTTCTGCGACTTCTATATATGGGGCTTTACTGAAACGCAGGGGTTGGTCACCCACGTTGGTAAGCTTAAATGTGACCTTCACAGTTTTCCCCAGCTTAATGTCACCCAGGTCGATCTTCTCCTGGTCCACCGTCAAGCTTGGTGATCCCTTAACATTAATGGCTGCCAGGGAGGGGGCAGGTTTTTTAAAGGCGATCAATGCACCAATGACCAACAAGCCACCTACTGCCAATAAGATAAATGGCCATGGGTTGGTGCGTTTTTGATGCCGGTGAGACATCTTTGGTTTGTCCTTTTTCACGGTTGAACCTCCTGAATAAATTGAAATGTCCATAAATACGAGATAATTTCCCAGGTCTGGTCATTGGTGAAGATCGCCCCCCACGAAGGCATGCCAGTCCCCATTCCACCCCGGATGAGCTTGCCCTGCAGGTGTGCCGGGCTAGCAGAAAGCATCTTCACCGGGTCGGTGAAGTCTGCTGGCGGCTGGGTATGCTCGCCTACAATCTGGCTGTTTGCCTGGCTGCTCGCACCCTCCGCCAGCTGGGAGGCAAATACCCCATCCCCTGCCCCAGCCTCCCCATGGCAGGCAGCACAGTCAGCGGTGAAAAGCTGCTTGCCAGCCTGGACCTCAGCGGGGGTAGTGTTGGTCTGCCAAACCCAGGCTACCAGGTCCCACACCTGCTGGTCCGATAGGTCACGATTGACAGGTTCATTCCGCAACGCAGACCATAAATCCAATGGGGTGTGCGAGAGATAATAATTGCGATTGGTGTAGCCTGCCGGGATTTCCCGCTGAAGCAGTGCCCCCCGCCAGGCAGAGGGGATCTCCCCGGGGATCGTGCTGGTTGCGTGATCGGCATCAATATCCAATCCAAGCTGCACGTACAGCGGTGATAAGGCAGGCTCGGGTTGAGCATGCGTGTCAATCACCTCGATGGTGCCACGCATGCGCCAGTGGTTCAGGCTGCACCAGCGTGTACAATAAAACGTGTATTTCCCGGGTTTCGAAAATTCCAGGGTGACATCCGTCATTTCCCCTGGGCGTACGTCTACGGCGGGCTGGTCGAGCTGGCCTACCGCAAATCCGTGGGTCACATCATCTGAGGTCAGCTTCAAATGCAGTGGTTCACCCACTGAAACAACCAGGTCTTCAGGGGTCCAACCCCCGGCCTCTGCCATGCGGGCATGCAATACCACAGCCTCCGAGCCCTGGGCCTGATGAAATAGCGGGATGGCGATGATTAACCCCAGCCCCACCAAGATTGCTCCGCGTGCGATCCATTCCCTGTTCATCGATTAACCCACTAAAAGCCACAGCATGGCCAGGCTGAAGACCAGGCAAAATAATAAAACTGGCAGGTTAATAGGAGTACTTGTGGCTTTCGCCAAACCTGAACGCGCCTGGGCAACCCTGGCTGCCCAAACCAGGCCAACCCCCAGCAGAAGCACCTGCAGGATGGGGCTGAAACCTGAGACATCCAACGTCTTGGGGAGGTTGACCAGGTCAAGGAGACGCCAGCCCCACCCGAAGGGGTCATTCAGCACCCCAAGGATATAGTTTAATTTGGGCAAGGCAAATGATACGGTGAAGGCGATCCATGCCATCAGGCCCAATGGAAGCAGGGCCTGTGCCTGGCTGGCAACCAAACTAGTGATCGGCAGGCTTGAACGGGAAATCTTCTTTTCGATCCACACGGCTGAAAAGAACGCAGCTGGCAACACCACCAGGTTAAGTATCAAGAAACCCAAGGCAAACATAGCCCACGGGAGACTGCCAATATTGAAGGCACTCAGTTTGAGCCAGCCCCATGGGCCGAGGTATACAGCCGAGAAAACCAGCACACTGCCCAGCATCACCAGCGCCAGCAAGGTTTCGTCCAGGTGGGCATTGCGGACTGGCTTCACCAGGTCAGTGCCATATGGGCGCAGGTTCAAGGCCAGGTTATCCTGCGGGCAGGCCCGCAGGCATTCCATGCACAATCCACAGGCGGAAGCATCCTGCATCGCTACCGGGTAAATCCCCCACGGGCATGCCTGGTAGCAGGATTTATCTCCGTGCTGGCGGCATACTTGCTTATCGATCACCTGCACTTCGAGCGGGGCAACCTTGGCATACATCCCGCTGAAACCTCCAATGGGACAGAGGTAGCTGCAGAAGGCTCGCTTTTCAAAGACCAGGCTCATGCCAATTGCCAGAACGAAGATTGCCAGGAGCAACCACCCGGTGACATGCGGGTCGGTCAGCGTGAGCGCGCTGAACAGTCCGATCAGCAGGAACCCACCCGATTGAAGCCAGGAACCGCGCAAGCGCCTTGGCCAGCGTAACCCCAAGCCATACCTACGTTTCCCCTTAATCAAGATACCGCCTTGCTGTAGCCAGTCACCCGGCATGGCAATGGGGCAGATGCTGCACCACGAGCGCCCTCCCAGGGGGATGAAAACCAGCTTCAGGGTGGTCCACCAGGCAATCCATACCATGATGATGGCAAAATTGTGGCTGCCCACGCGTGGGCCGAGGAGTGCGCTGACAATGGTGATTAAAAAACCCATCAAAGTGAGCATCCGCAGGGTGAACTGTGGCAAGCGGCTTTGCAGTACAGCCCTCAACCAGGGCACCTGATAAAGGTTAACCTTGCGGGTCAGGCTGGCGGGTTCAGCAGTCTGCGCTACGGGTCGTTCAACCTCCAGGTCTCCCAGCCATCGGATCTCTTGCAGGCGGGTCATTTCCGCCCCTTCCACACTGCAGCGACTAATGCCAGGCTGACCAGGCCGATCGACCGCCACAAGAAGGTATTGCGCCCCACTTCCAGTTTGCCGGTCATGAAGGGATGCATGTTCCCACAGGTCACCGTGCAATGAAAGCGAAACGTACCACTCTTGTCAGCCGTGAAGCTGATCCGGGCAGTCTGTCCGGGGTCTGCGGTGGTTTCCAGGTTATACCCGTCAATGGCGAGCCCGTGCACCACATCGGTGGCAGTCAATTCAATCGTTACCCGGTCACCGGGATTGACTCGCAGGACTGCCGGGCTGTATTCAAACCGGCTGGCTTCTACATGAAAAGCCCGCTCAACCGGTGTGGAAGCCCCTGCCGGAACCGAGATAAACGCGATCCCCAGCCCGAAGCTAAACAATACTACCCAATGCCACCAACGATCAGAATTCATTCGCTCGCATCGCCGAGATCACGGCATATTGGACGGGCCGTATTGTGCATAAGTTTGGTCTATATACGCCTTGATTTTCGACACAGGTTGGCCCTGTTTCAGCTGGCGCATCACATCCTGGGTGATGTCCACGCAGATCGAGCAACCCAGGGCATGTGAATCGTAGGTGATCTTGCCACTGTCATCCACGCCTGAGACGTAGCATGCATAGTTGGAGGTATGTCCAAGATCATCACAGCCACAGTAGCAGGGAATCTTCTTCAATACTTCAGGGTTAGCCGCGGCGAACTGGTAAGCCTGCTGTACCACAATTGGAGCCGATTGGACTTCTGCAGGCATGCCTTCCATGGAGGCCATTGCCAAACCCGACTGGCTGGCTGATGGGCTGCCACAGCCGCTTGAACCAATGGATAATAAAGCCATCATCACCAGTATTGGGATCATCCGGCTGAAAGCAGGATATTTCAATGATTTACCCTCCGCATATGGATTCGTGGGCAGATTATACGGGGAGGGGCAGCCCAATCAGAGCGCTATCTGACGGGTGCGCGTATAGGCAAAATTGCCTACCTTTCGGCGAAATGACCAAGATGTAGGGGAGAAGCATTCAGGTGTGATGCTCTGCCATCAACCAGTACCATCTGAATGCTTTGCCCCTACCGCCATGCACCTGGTTTGAAAGTTGTGAATGGATCCTGTTTTATAGACCTTGCTGATTAAAACCAGTGGGTCAGATTTTCCAGCCACCTGCGTACGGCCTTGGGCGATTTGAGCGCATAATCTCCACCTGTTGGACGGATGTAACCGAAATAGTGTGCGACAGCAATCGCCACACCTTCCTTGGCGTGGATGGTCTGAAAGGCTTCCCCATCATTGGCATCATCCCCGATATAAACCAGGCGTGCACCAGGCAGCGGGAAGCTATTTAACAAAAATGATACTGCCTTTCCTTTATGCGCCTTGGCGGAGCATACTTCCAGGAACTTCTTTTGCTTGATCAAACGGTATTCATCTGTGATCAATTCTTGATTCAGTGTCTGCTGTATGCTGGAGATGATCCGGGTTGATTCTTTGTCAGGGGCAAAGCGGGCGTGCAGGGCCAGTGACCAGCCTTTATCTTCCAGGTAATAACCCTTGCGACCGGAGATGATCTCCTGCCAGAGCGGTTTGAGCTGTTCAAGATAAGGCCGCACCAGGGCATAATCATCCCGCTGGATGCGTTCTCCGTCAGCGGTCTGCACTTCGATCCCATAAGTGCCTGCCAGGTATATCCCTTTAATTGGCAACAACACCTGTATATCATGCAAGCTTCTCCCCGATATAATCGCCAGACGCAGGCTGATTTTCGCTGCCAGACGCCGGATGAGGTCGATCAGCTGCGGATCCGGCTTAATAATATCGGGTGTGCGGTTGAAATCCGCCAGGGTCCCATCATAATCCAGGAATAACCAAACACGTTCGGCCTCAGATACCCATTCGTTCAGTTCTTTTTCCGACGTAAACCTCAAGCTGGATCCCCTCCGGTGAGTAAAGGCAGGAAATCTTTATTGAAGATAGCCTGCCAGGTGAATTGCTGGCGCACACGCTGGCGCAGGTGTTGGCTTGGGTTGGATTTAGTCCAATCCAGGATCATTCCCGCCACCACCTCCGGTGGATCGTCTGCCCGGAAGCAAGTGAGATCACGCCCGCCAATTTCACTGGCTGCCGGGATCTCCGTGGTGAAGATGGGCTTGCCGAGCAGCCCCGCTTCCAGGATGGGCATGCCAAAACCCTCGCGGTGGCTGGGCATGAACAGCACATCACAAACACGGAAGAGCTCATTTACCAGGGATGATCCAATGATATAGCCACTGCCGGCATGCGGACCTGATTCATAAACGAAGCGCACCTCTGCCTCCACACCCAGCTTGTGCCGTAAATCCAGCAGGCTCTGGTAATAAGCCATGTTTCCAGGGTCATGTGGGTCTGGTGGGCCGGTGACCACCAACCTGAGATGGATGCCCCTGGCTTTCAGCTCAGCCACCACCTGCCAGGCCAGCTCAAAATTCTTTGCCTGGGTGATGCGTACCGCCATCAGTAAAACCAGGTCTGCCTCCAGCAAGCCTAGCTGGCTGACCAGTGCCAGCCCTTCAGGCGAGAGACTATACAGGTCAGCTGGGTCGACTCCATCATACACCACCTTGATCAGTGACGGGGGGCGGTTGAACAACCCGGCGAGCTCCATCCGGCGGTGTTCTGAAACAGTCACGTATAGGCTATCCTCCAGGTACGTACGCAGCAATTCCCACGGGTAACCCGGATGGACGCTCCGCCTTGAATGCGGGCTGGTCCAGCTGAGGTCGTGGCACCAGGCGATATTGCGTTTAAGCTTTTCCTGTTCCTGCAAGCGCACTAATGCAGCGGTCAATGGCAGGTTGAAGTGCTTGGTAAACAAGTTGTGGGCAATGATCACATCCTGATCTTGCAAGGCATCTTCTAGCGATGCTTGCAAGCTGGCTGATAATTCCTGAAAATTTTCTGGTACCTCACCAGCCTCCAGCTTTTGGCTGATTCGGAGGACCTCCGCATGGCGTGAATCCATCTGCGGGATATGGATGAATCTGGCACCTTCCGGCAGGGCGGCTTTTTCTCCGGCCCCAGCAATCAGGGTGACATGATAACCAGCTCCCAGGAGCAGCCTGGTGTGAGCCTGGATGACCGCTTCAACCCCGCCTACCACCGGGGCAACTGAATAATGCAAGATTGCAATATTCATAAAGCCAACCTGACCACAGTATCCAGCTGTTTGCACAGCCAATCCACGATATCCTCCCGCTCGATCAAGGTGCGCAAGCGTTCTGCCTTCTGCTTGCGTTCCTCCGGGGGTAGGATCAGGGCGTGGTGCATGGCATCGGCTGTCGCCGAGATGTCGAGTGGCGGGATGACCAGCGCACCCGCTTCAAGCTGCTGGCGAGCCCCGGTACGTTCTGAAAGCACCAAAACGCCATCCTGCTGGTTAACCACCGGGCCTTCTTTAGCTACCAGGTTCATGCCATCCGCAATGGAATTGACCAGTAGCACGTGGTACAGCTGCATGGCGGCTATCGCCCGGGGATAGTTCTCTCCCACCAGTACCCGCACCGGCTCCCATGTGCTGTCTCCAAAACTGGCATTAACTTGCCCGGCAGCACCCATGAGCTCATTCAGGTAGGTCTGATACTCCTCCACCTCCATGCGGGAAGGGACCAGCAAGGCCAGGAACTGGACCTTACCCCGGTGCTCAGGGTGCATCTCAAGCATCTCGTAAAACGCCTGGAAGCCGCGCACGATGTTTTTACTTGGCTCGATTCGGTCAATGCGCAGGATCAGCTGGACTGCCCCATATTGGTTTAACAGCATATTTCGCTGTTCGGTCACCTCGTCAGACTCAGCCAGCCGCTTAAGCGCAACAACATCAATCGAGATGGGGAAGTCGCGCACATGCGTGGTGTGGTTGTGATACCACACCCTGCCTTGTTTAAAATTGACATGCGCATTTGACAGGTGTGACTCACAGGTACGAATAAAGTTCAAGCCATCTTCCCGGGTCTGGAACCCCAACAAGTCCACGGCGAGCAGACCTTCCAGGATACCCTGTCGCATACGGGGTGGCAGAAAACCCCATTCTTCCGCTCCCGGCCAGGGAATGTGGACAAAATGGGTGAGCGTATAGCTGGCATGCGGGCGTAGTACCCGGCGGATAAAAAATGGCGCGAGGTACAGGTGATAATCCTGGAGCATCACCAGCGAAGGTTGATGGCTGGCCCTGATCTGCCTGACTACCGCTTCGGCGAACAAGCGGTTAACCACCACGTAACCATTCTGCCAGTTTTGCCAGGTGGTGCGGTCAATGGTGGGTGAGCGGAATATATCCCACATGGAATGTTGTAAAAACCACAGCAGGGGGTTGGCAATCACCTTGTAATAGCCATCATAGGCACTATCCTCGGAGGTGACGAACTGCACCTGGATCGAGCCACCGTCATCCCCAATCGGTACGCTGCCTCCCTGCCAGGCTTTGTCTTCCTCCGACAGGGCACTGGAGATCCAGCAGGCATCCACATGCTGGGCTATCCCTGAGAGGGCTGTTACCAGGCCACCTCCGCCACTGCGCTGGGGCTGGAGAACGTCGTTCTCGTCCTTATGAAAAGTTACCGGCCCATGGTTGGAGGCGATCACCAGTTGCCTGGATTGCAGCATCTCCTGCCACGAATCGCATGTTTCCCCTTCGGTACCCGTCCCGATCGTATATGGAATTGTATCCATGATCTTCACCCTTCCCCCAATGTGCCATTACTGCAAAATTTACCCAAATCCCACCTTTTGATCGAATTATGTTGATTGATCCATTCCTGACAATTCACCTTAAATTGCCTGCAAATTATCCGCTACACGGTGATTATAACCAACCTCCATCGTCTCTTCGCTGCTGAGAGATGAGAAAGCTCTAACCTGGATAGCTTAACGATGCACTCATTCTGTGTGCCTTAATCGATCAGCCCCCATGCGAATTATCTTTGGTCAGGGTCAGGTTCCAACCCTATTCCCCGGGCGGCAAGAAAAGCCATAAATCACTCACCTGCTGGGCAATCTCCAGCCCGCGCAAGGGGGATTGGTCCAAGGTGCATCCGTGACAGATGATGGCGCAGGGTTGAAAATCTGCCGGGCTATATTTGTCGGTCGGGCCGCTGACGATCCACTCAAGCCTGGCCTGGCTGCGCGGGGCTCCCATGAGCACCCACAGCAGGTACTCAGGATCATCGCCATTCAGCATCACCCCCACCTGGTTGCAGCCCTTGCTTTTAATCACATCAGTGAATTGCGTGTAAACCGCCTGCTCACTGGCTGCGTTGGCAAAATATAAGTCGATACGAGAAGTGTTGAGGATACTGCCTTTATTTTCGGAATATCCTGCAAGGCCTACCAAAGGACGAGAGTAGATACTCAGCAGCCAGGGCACCGCGCCGACAAATAGCAGCACGGTCACCAGGTGACCGATTTTCACCTTCTCGAACCCCCCCAGGATCACCCCTGCCACTGGCGCGAATATGACAAAAAATGCCAGGTCATAACGTGTACCAAAGGCATTCCACTTATAGATGAAGCTGAACAGCAGGAAGGTTAATGCCGCCAACAAACCATACACCAGCAATGATCGCCCATGCTTGCGGACTAAAAAGAACATGATGATGAACAGGGCGAAAATCAGGTAGGCATGGTATGGGTTGGAAGTCACATCCTCGTGGGTAGTGGGGGCAACCACCTGGAAATAGCCGAGAGCGGTCATGCGCGGGTCGTTGATGTCCAGTCCGAGCTTGACCACGATCTTCAAGATCACCAGGAACCAGGCCCGATTAAGCTCATCCAGGCCGGGTAACCCCAGGTGCATGCCGATATTTTTAAGCGTGGTGGCAATGAACCCTGGCAGGCTATGCAGCTGGTTGTAATGATTTTGAAAATCCACCGGGTTGGATAGGCTACCATAGGTGACCACGTTGCGCTCCAGGTATCCGGCATTGATCAGCCCGATAATCAGGATGGCAATCCCGGCCCATTTCAAAGCGCCTAACACCCCATGGCGCTTGATGATCAGGTATGCCAGCCAGACAATGAATGGAACCATGAAAGGGACAGCGACGGGCTTGGTGAGTAAAGCCAGCCCACCTGCCAGACTGGCGAACACCAGGGAGCGGTTATTATCCACGCGCAGGTAAGCCAGGACTTCCACCACCAGGCACACCACCCAAAAAGTGGCTACATAATCATTGATCGTGCTGGAGGCTTCCACGATGCCCATGGGTATCGTGGCCGCAAAACCGGCTGCCAGCCATTGGCCACTCGATTTTGCACCCAGGTAATAAGCAATTAACGATACTCCTACCACGCTGCCCAACATCGCCAGCCACTCAGGCAGGTTGGACAGCCGGTCACTCTGCGTCAGCACATAAAAATTCAGGATCTGTTCTTCCGCCCCAGGGGGCATGCTGGTCTGCCGGTCGATACCGGTGGGATAATGCCAGATAGATTGGTCTTGTGCCCAATGCGCGACCCGGCTGAGGTGGTAAGTCAATGAATCCCAGGTTTGCGGTGGAGTTACCCAGGCGACCACCCCGGTGGCAATTAATACGAAGCATATCAACAGCAGGATAAGCCGGTCCCACCAGCTACCTGGCAGCTGGAGAGACGGCAGGCTGATCTTCTCTGAACGGTTTTTTTTACGCCAGGCCCAGGCGGCGAACAGCAGGATCGGGATCATCCAGGCGAGCACCAACCCCGCCACGGTGATCCATTTGATGATACTCAGGACTTCCATCATCATGGCCAGGTAGACACCCCAGCAGATGGCAGCTTCGATCCAACTCCGTCGGGCAAGGTCAGTGGGGTGCCGGTTATAGAGATATATAAAGATGAGTAGGTATGCAACCAGGGGAATGAAGGCCAGGAGGATCTGCATTCAATGCATCCACACGAAAGTCATTTCCCCAGGCCAGCCTGTAAGCCGCATTCTGTGCATGCAGGTCTCCCTGCAGCGATGACCATCTCTCTAGGGCGTGAGTTACCTCACACCTCATGCAGTCTACCCGAGCCTGCGGACCTTACGGTCCAGGCGACGAGCCGCCACCTCCCATAGGGATCAGCTCTGCTTGACCTTGCTCCAGGTGGGGGTTACCTAGCCGCAGACGTTACCGCCTGCGCCGGTGGTCTCTTACGCCACCTTTTCACCCTTACATCTCCCTCTAACCCATCCCCTAATTCCGAAGGAATCAGGGGAGGTTGGAAGGGGGTTGCGGTCTGTTTCTGTGGCCCGATCCGTCAGGTTGCCCGCACAAATTTCGTGCGGGTGGCCCCGCCCCGGGAATTACCCGGCACCTTGCCCTGTGGAGTGCGGACTTTCCTCGATGGATATCTCCACCGCGATCATCCGGTCAGCCTGGGGAACCTCATCATACCATAATTTACCTTATTTCCAGGTTTCGGGTACCACCGCCAGGTTGCTGGCCTGGTTTTCGATGCTGCAGTGTGTACCCAGCCTGGGGAACCACTGGTTGACATGGGACGTCTATCAGGTGATGGACCCTTTGCGGGTCCATCAATCTGCCACGCTGCAGGCGCTCATTTAAGGGTAGCTTAAAGTAGATAGGCATGTGAATTCTCGTTAACTACCACCATACAGAGTATAATGCCTGCGATTTTATCCTAGGAGATGAAAATGCTTAGAAAATCGATCGTAACCGTTGCAGTGCTCACCCTGGCAATCCTGGCCTTATCAGCCTGCAACTTACCGGAGCGGCAGGTATCACCAGGCGAGTCCCTGGCTCCGTCAACACCGGCAGTCAACCAGCCTGCTACCTTGTGCTCCAACCAGTATTTTCCTAACACCACTGGAACCACCTGGACGTATGCCGGGAGCAACACCGTGACGGGAGAGTATATACGCACCGATACGGTTTCCAGCTCCAGCACAGATGCTTTTACTGTGAACACCACACTGTCCAGTATCCCTTACTCGCTCACATATTCTTGCTCCAGCGCCGGTCTGACTGCAGGAGACCCGGTCTCGCAGTATGCAGGCGCATTGCTGAGCAGCCCAAGTGTACCCGTGAATGTCAAGCTGACTTCCAACTCCGGCCTCACGCTGCCCGCCAATGTTGCCCCAGGTGACACCTGGCAGCAAACCGCCGATTTTGAAGCTACTTCCCAGAGCCTCAACATCAATGGAAGGTTCGTTTTCGATTACACGGCTACAGGCTTTGAAAATATCACAGTCCCGTTTGGCACGTTCGATGCCCTGCGGGTGGACACCACGATACGCGTGGAGGTGAGTGCCCTCCATGTGGTGGCGGGCACATATACCACCACCAGCTGGTTAGTGCCCGGAGTGGGCACGATCAAGAGCGAAGGAACCAGCCATGTGAGTGGCATCGACTTCAGCGACGCCACGCAGCTCACCAGCTACACGCCTGCCCCATAAGTTACAAACGTCATTGGACACCCGGTGGGATGATGTGTTTTATCCCGCCGGGTTTTTTGTTTTTTGGCCGATCTCCACTCTAACACCCAGGTATCCCAGGCGTAACTCATCCCCATGGGTGATGACCACCGGGGAGGTGACAGCCTCGCCATTAAGAAAAGTCCCATTGGTGGAAGCCATGTCTTCCAGCCACCACTGTTGCCGGCGATATGCCAACCTGGCGTGGTGGGCAGAGACGGTCTGGTCATCCACCTCAAAATCACAGCCATCCCCCCTGCCCAGGATGATTACCGGTTTCTCAAAGAATTGCGTGGCGGGTGTGTCCAACATCAGGTTGGTAAGACTGACCGGTGGAGGCTGGCGCGCGGCCAGAAGCTCTGCCTGTTGTTTCAGATCGCGCCATATGGTATAGATGGCAAAACCGAGGAAACCGAAGAGCAGGATCGCCAAGCAGGCCCGTAAGGCTAACAGGAGGATGGCACTCACAGGTCGATTATACCTTTACAATACTTCTGGTGGCGGCGGTGCTGCCGGCAGCTCCTGGGTAAGGCTCGTCCCGCTTAGTTGCTCCTGCCCATATACCAGGGGCACCCCGGCCAGGAGGATGACATCGCCGGCGTTGAGGGCATGACGATTCACCAGTACCCCATTGACGAACGTGCCACCCGACGAATCCAGGTCAAAGATCACGAACCTGCCCTGGATCAACCTCAGCTGAGCATGCATGCGCGATACCCGCTTATCGTCCAGGCAGACCTGGTTCACAGGATCGCGGCCAATATTGACCACCGGGCTGCCAAGCGCATAGGTCAACAGTCCATTGACAATCAGGAAGGCTTTAGGCATGTTTTCCTGGCCGTGAGCCACAGGTTCTGCCAGCATACTACCTACATGCGCAGTGCTTGATTTTCCCCTGCCATCCTGGGAAAATTCGCCCAGGGCTTTTGGTGTATCAAGTTCGGGGACGGCAACAACTTTAATCACCGGCTCGCTGCTGGAAAGGTATCCTGCTTCAGCTGCAGCAATTTTTAAATGGTTAGCTAAACCGTTGAGCTCTGCGGGATGGGTTAACACCAGCTCTGCTTGCGGTGGGGCAAGCAACAAGGTGTACTGGTCTGGTGCGATTTTCTTTCCTGAATAATTGTCAGTGCGGGCGGGTGCATCCTGCACCCCTGACCGCATGGCAGCCAGCAGCATTCTTTCCAACTGCTTGTAGAACCTTGGCGAGGAGTCAACGCTCCCTTGCTTGCCCTCGATCAGCTCGCGCAAGTGGCTTTCCAGGCGACCCAATGAGCTCTCAATCCAATGCATGTCCATAATTTAACCACATCTCCTGCGTGCATTTATGGTCATTATCCCGGCTCAGATGAGAGATTCGGTCGGGTTACTCATCTTGTAAACGATTCTTGAGCATAAAAAAGTACGGTATACTCTTTAGACGTATGCAACCTGGATTTGGTTTCCGCGAGCACGCCCATACTGCAGATTGGGAGCTGGAAGTCTGGGCACCTGATCTGCCTTCCCTGCTCGAACAGGCGGCCCGTGGCATGTACACCCTTTCGGGAGTGAAGCTGCAGGCAGGCACCCTGCAGGAACGGTCACTCCAGTTTCAGGCTTTGGATGAGGAAGGCTTGCTGGTGCACTTCCTTGAAGAATTGCTGTGGCTGGAGGAGGATGAGAAGCTGGGATTCGATCACTTCTCGATAAAAATTGATCCAGAGTACAACCTGCGTGCTACCCTGCAAGGTTCCCGGATCATCAGCCTGGATAAGGAAATCAAAGCCGTGACTTACCACAACCTGGTGATCCAGGATACTCCCCAAGGACTGCGAACCAGTATTGTGTTTGACGTATAGAAATACAAGGGAATAATGGTCACACTTCAGGATCTGAAACGAATCAGTGATTATGAATGGGAGATCCCTCAAAGCTATCGCCCGGATATGCGCGTGCCGGTGCGGTTATTTGCTACGCGCCGCATGCTGGAAGATGTGATAAAAGATAAATCACTCGAGCAGGCGGTGAATGCTGCCACCCTGCCCGGGTTGGTTGGACACGTCATCGTGATGCCCGATATGCACCAGGGCTATGGTTTTCCCATCGGAGGTGTGGCGGCTACGCGCTTCCCGGAAGGGGTTATCTCCCCCGGGGGAATCGGCTACGACATTAATTGTGGGGTGCGGTTGCTCGGCTCACAGATCAGCTTTGAGGCGGCTAATCCATGGCTGGATGACCTTGCTACGGCTCTCAATCAGCTATGCCCGAGCGGCGTGGGTGAGAAGGGTGTTGTGCGGGCCAGCGAGGCCGAGCTGGAAGAAGTATGCCGGCAGGGTTCACGCTGGGCACTTAAACGAGGCATGGCTTCCGAAGCTGACCTCCGACGCACCGAAGAAGCAGGCTGCGTGGTGGGTGCTGACCCCACCCGGGTTTCGAAACGTGCCCGCGAGCGCGGCCGTCCGCAATTAGGCTCGTTGGGGGCCGGGAACCACTTCATCGAGATCGACCTGGTTGAGCAGGTCTTCGATGCTCAAGCTGCCTCAGTAATGGGCCTGGAGCAAGGCAGGCTAGCCGTCCAGATCCACTGCGGCTCACGCGGCTTCGGCCACCAGATCTGCACCGATTATGTGGAGGAGTTCCAGGCGGCTGTCCGCCGGTATGGCATTCACCTGGTGGACCGTGAATTGGTGTGCGCCCCGCTCAACTCACCTGAAGGACAGGATTATCTGGCTGCCATGCGTTGCGCTGCCAATTACGCCTTCGCCAACCGGCAGATCCTGGCAAACAGTGCTCGGAAAGCATTTGAGCAGGTGCTGGCTGGCAAGGTGAAGGATTGGCAGCTTCACCAGGTGTATGATATCTGCCACAATATGGGCAAGATCGAGACGCATGTCATCGAAGGCGAGCGAATAAAAGTATGTGTCCATCGAAAGGGGGCCACGCGCGCCTTTGGGCCTGGCTCGCCTGAGCTGCCTGAAGAATATCGCCCCATCGGCCAACCGGTGCTCGTCCCGGGCAGCATGGGCACCGCTTCGTGGGTACTGGCGGGCACCGAAGCCAGCATGGAACATTCCTTCGGATCCAGCTGCCACGGTTCAGGTCGGTTGATGAGTCGCCACGAAGCCAAGCGCAATGTGCGCGGCGAAAAGCTGCGCCAGGATTTGGAAGCAGAGGGCATCCACATCCGGGCGGGCTCGATGGCTGGACTGGCTGAAGAAGCTCCCCAGGCCTACAAGGATGTCGACCAGGTTGTTCAGGCTGTAGTCGGAGGGGGCATCGCCCGCAAGGTAGCCCGTCTGCATCCGCTGGCGGTGATTAAAGGTTAGGAACTATTCCACGCGAATAGGCGTTATTAATCCATAATCCATGGAGGTATGAATGTCGCTCAAAAGCATAAGTGTCGTTTTAGTCTTCACCTTATTGTTGGCTGCTTGTTCATCAACCACATCATCACCAGCAATAACCGATAACTCCAACTTACCATCGACTCCGGACAGCTCACCAACACAAATAGCGATGCCCATCCTGCCTGGTGGTTCATCCGCCTATCCCGCGCCGGCTTTTTCTACTGTGTACCCAGCTCCGGGCAGCCTGCCAACACAACCTTCCACCTCACCATACCCTGAACCAGGTACCAGTGATTCAGGGTCAGTAGTAATTCCACCATCGGGATATGAACCGCAGACGACCGATAGCAAACGGATACGGGATGAGGTCATCATAGAAATGGCTGACAGCCAGCTGCTAATTACTGCTACAATCCCTACCCGCGTCGAGGCTGTCCTATCCGGTACCATGCCCAACCCCTGCCATGTGCTGCGGGTCGTGGTCCATCCCGCAGATGCATACAATATTATCAATCTGGAGGCATATGCAATTGTGGACCCAGATATGAACTGCATCATGACCATCGAACCGTTTAACGCGGTCATCCCCTTGGGGAGCTATTCCACCGGCCAGTATACAGTCAACGTGAACGGTGCTCAGCTAGGCCAGTTCAATGCCATGTACACACCACAGGCAAGTGACTCGCAATTGTCACGGAGCGAAGCAACAGTCGATGTGGCAGCTTCTTACCTGGTCTTACCGGCGACTCCCGAAGATAACGTGAGTGTAACCTTGCAAGGTTATCTGCCTGATCCATGCCACCAGCTGCGTATCGCCATGACTCCTCCCGATAACAGTGGGAAAATAAACCTGGACGTTTATGGCGTTTATGATGGAAGCACCAGCTGTATCACCGTCATCCAGCCTTTCAATATCGTTTATCCGATGGGAAGTTTTCCGAGCGGCCAATATTCAGTGTACGTAAATGGAGAGTTGCTGGGAAAATTTGATAGTTAAGTTCATTCGGGTGACGTTGAGATTCATTATTGATCGTGGTAGCCAAGCTCCGAAGCGGACTTAATGAATTCAAAGATGATGGCTGATCTTGAAAAATAACTCCATTCTGGTTAACCATAAACCGCGCATTCTAATTGGATTCAGCTATGGCAAGTAAAGAACAGACCCCGATACACCCAACCGGATATGAGCCTCAGTCTGGTGATAAAAAGCTATCCCGTGACCAGGTTTATTTAGACCTTGACCAGTGTCAGGTCATCATCCACGCCGGCAAGCCTGCCCAGGTGTGGGTTAGTTTAGTGGGTCGGTTATCTGATCCGTGCCATTTGCTGCGAATCATCGTTTCACCCTTGAGTTCTGGAAACGAAATCAACCTGGAAGTGTATTCCTTGTTCGATCCGGGTCAGGCCTGCATTATGGTGATCAAGGAGTTCAGCATAGAATTTCCGCTGGGCAATTATCCACCTGGAAAGTACACCGTGCTAGTCAATGACGAGCAAATAGGAGCCTTCACCTGCAGTAATTCGACAACCTTGCCCTGAAATAACCAGGCAAATTTCCTGGCTTGGGAAAAATCTTGCTGGATTACGTAGCCCAGCATGAAGTAGAGCATAACTTCAGGAGTGGGTGCTGGAACCAACCCGCTCCTGATTTCGTTAATTGGGCTGAAAGCACTTATGTCCTACTAACCCTTCACCAATTCCCCGGGAAGTATAATAAGTGCGATTGATCAGTGGAGGATGATATGATCAAGAAATTGTCCCAACTAATCGCCATTAGCCTGATGCTAGTCAGCTTATCAGCCTGTGCAACTGCTGGCATACCGGTTGAAACCAGCCTTCCCCCTACCCAGGTAATCATTGCCACCTCCACGCCGCTGACACCTACTGAGACTCCTACTAGCTCACCTCCCACGCCCACCCCCATACCCAGCGCCACACCACTACCTGTGAATGCCATCCAGCATTACCCGACCGACCAGGAATTCAGCATCACCTATATCCACATGATCGACCTGACCCATGGCTGGGCGATCGGCAGCCTGGGAGCACGGGCGGGTGACCATGTGCTCTTCACCTCTGATGGAGGTTCCACCTGGAAAGATGTCACCCCGCCCGAGTCCAAACCCGCAGCCGACCAGGCTAAAGCCGCGGTCGGTTTCTTCCAGGATCTGAATACTGCCTGGGTCACCTATTTCATCAACGGTGGCTACCCGATGATCGATATCCCAGTCGTCTGGAAAACTACAGACCAGGGCCTGACATGGACTGCCAGCCAGCCACTCGACATCACTGGTCTCTCTGAGGTCTATGTGCCGGCTATGATACAATTTGTTGCGGGGGAAAACGGCTGGTTATTAGTCCACGTGGGTGTAGGGATGAACCACGATTACATTGTGATCTACCGGACCACCGACGGTGGAACCAGCTGGCAGCGTATCCTCGACCCTTACAATGACGGTGGGATCCAATCCTGCAGCAAGAATGCCATGCTCTTTACCGATGCAACCCATGGCTGGTTGACTGGGGATTGTAATGGGGTAAAGGCAGGGGTGCTCTTGTTCAATACCCTGGACGGAGGGATGACATGGCAGCCTGTGACGCTCCCGGATCCCAGCGGAGCCCCAGGGATATACGAGAACATGAATATGGCCTGCGGCTCGTACGAACCATTCTTCTTCGGAAATGACGTGGGACATTTAAGCGTCCGCTGCGCTGATTACAGTGCAGCCCAAATCCAGAATAAATACTACATCTACTCCACACAAGACGCTGGTAGCACCTGGACATGCATACCCTACCCGGGTGATGCCCTGTACTTTTACTCAGCCGAAACTGGCTGGGCAACTTCGCTCATCTTGCGCAAGACCACCGACGGAGGTCAATCCTGGACGGTGCTCACCGATGTCACCTGGACTCCCCAGATGGATTTCGTCAGTGAGCAGAATGGATGGGCGGTTGCCACTGCTGGCAATGAAGTAGCCCTGGTGAAAACCGATAATGGCGGTTTACGCTGGAGCATCATCATCCCTTCGGTGGGTCCGTAAGCGTAACCGAGCAGATTGCAGCAGGCCTCACTGGATGGCAAAATCTGTGGGGCCTGAATTTATTTCACCGCTTGTCATAAAACTGGCGCGTAATAATCCAGGATGACTTTTATGTGTGGATTGCCCTTAGGTTTTTGGACCTTTTAACATTCTTCCGGTCAGCGAAAATTCTGAGCTTTCTTACGCAGCCCATCCGTCCTCCCCATGTGGGTAGCTTCAGCCAATCAGGGCTTTCACCCTTGACCTTTCCCGCGCAACACTTATAATAAGATAATGTTGATGTTATAAATCCGAATATAATTTACCAGGGAGGATCGTGGGTAGCGGAAGTCACTCACAAAAAAAATATGCAAAGATACCTGATAGAAACACCTCACACCGCCCAAGACTGTGCCATGCTGGTTGAACAGGTGCATGCCATGGGTTACCTCCACAACTTTGATTGGGGTTGTAAAGTTGGGGTGCACATAGGCTGGGCGATCATCGAAGCGGAAGACGAAGCCCAGGCACGCCTAGCAGTGCCTCCTCTGGTTCGACGAAAAGCCCGGGTGATTGAGCTCACCAAGTTCACCGGGGATTACACAGTCGGACACGAAACCACAAGTTGATAGAACCCTTCAGGCATTGAAGAGGTATATAAGGGCGGATGAAATCCGCCTCAGTAAATCGCAGTTATAGAACCACGCAATAAGCTAGGTAAGAATGTCTAAGGGCTCAGCCTCGCGGTGCCCTTACGATTGGATGGTCGAAACCCAATCACCTTCCACAATGTACGGTGTATACATCTCGCCAATACTGCCGATTCTCTTTCGGGTATCCTTATGCTTGCATTTCACCTGACAATAATATTCTGTATAGACGCGCCGAAATCATTTATTAATCAAGTATATAATTAGCGCACCCACACAATCTTGAGGAGAATAGCCAATGAAACGCATGGCAACGGCAGCACTGGTAGCCCTCTTATGCCAATTCCTGTTCAGCCCCACCCAACCCACTGCCTCGCAAGCGGATACGTGGATGACAGGCACATACCTGGGCTGGGTATATTTTCTAGAACGCTCCGACTTTGATTACACCCTGAATGAAAACGGGGTGATGGCAAAAGACTCCACCACCCTGTATCACGAAACCCATGGCGAAATCGAGTGCACTGTATCCGATGAAGCCGGCAATGGCAGCTGTACGGCGACCTTCCCCCTAGAGAAGATAGCAGGCCGGTCGGGTACGTTTACCTCGGAAGGCTGTAATGCCACCTGGACTGAAAGCATTCGCGCTCCGGCAGTAGGTGGAACACAGCCACTCAGCCCACTCTTAGCTTCATCCCTGGGAGATGGATTCTCAATCCCCTTTCTACCAACCTCCGGTGACGCATACGCAAAACTGACAGTAAATGCATCCGGTAGCCCAACCTGCCAGAGCCAGGCGATTTCTACAAAAACCAAGCTGGGCATCACCAAGTGGCCGAATCTGGATTTTCATGTCACCTCCCATACTTTGCTCAGCGCTGGAGGCGAATGCAGCATGGCAGACTTCCCGCGTAAGATGACTGTCGGGCGTGCCGTCACCAAAGCGACCATCGAGCAATGCGAGTGGCGCATGTTCTATTACGATCCGTATGCCAAACTGCCGTAAGGAGGGAACCATGCACACACACCGAAACCTGCTCCCCATGTTCATCCTGCTCGTATTCGCCCTGGCTTGCTCGAAAACAACGCCCGCCCCTGGTACGCAATCTCTCCAGACGCCCTCACCACTGGCTACTAGCGAACAATCTTCTTCACTGGAGACCCCACAAGTGTCGAATGCAACATCCACGCTTGCAAGTGATGCCAGCACAGCCACAGGCAACCAGCCTACCATCGACAGCCTGGTGGAGGGTACCCTCGCCTTTCGCAATGTGAAGATCAGCTTGAGTACTACCCAACCCGATGGCTCAAGTACCAGCCTTGCAGCTGAGATTGATGCAAATGGTGACCAGCACCTGTTGAATACCTATCCTGAAAACCCCGGACTGGTATTCAGTGAGGGGATGCAGTCGCCTCCCTTCAACCTTGAGCTATATGTCGTTGGTGGTGTGGCGTATAAACCAGACGAGGATGGAATCTTCCAGGTCGCTGAGACCCAGGAGATGTCGTTTACCCTCAAGAATGCCATACTCTCGCCAGATGGTCCTGCTTTTTGGCTCAAAGTCTTCCCAGCAGGCAGCCTCACATCGCAAGGGAGCGAATTATTCGGAGGCTTTCAAGCCCAAAAGTATGCCATCCAGGGTACCCTGTACGGGCAGTCGGTTAGTGGTGAGATATGGGTGGAGTCAAGCCAGCAATCTCTGCTGGGGGCGGAGATTGACCTGCCAGCCAGCCTGTACGGCCCACAGACCGAAGGAAGTGTACATATTCACTTACAGGTTGAGCACTCAGACATCTCCCCTATCCAACCCAAGCTGGAAGCGCTTCAAGCCACCCCCGCTGCAGCCCCGGGAACCTCTCAGGGACAGGTGGGTACGCCAGCTGGCTCAAGCCTTCCTGCAGATATCCCGCTATACCCCGAGGCAAGCATCCTGGTTGATCAATCAGGGATCGTGGTTTTTCAATCCATTGCAAGTGTTGAAACAGTAAACCAGTTTTATGTCGATCAGCTGATCGCTCATGGATGGGAAGCGCAAGCTGATCCCTTCAATAGCAGTGGAACGTATTACCAGGCTTGGACCAAGGATGACCGGGTCCTGTCAGTCACGATCGCCCCGGAGGGAGACAAGGGTAGTCTGATCTCAATCGGCTGTGAGGGGTGCGAATAAACATCCTTCCAGCGTTGAGAAGTAGCCGTGTTTTGTAAGGGCACAGTCTCGCTGTGCCCTTATAGTTCAATGCGAGATTGAATCACATATGCCTGAAGGCTTTGTCACAGCTTTGGAGCGCAATCCTTGCGCATTAACAAAATCCTGGGGTGTATGCTGCTCAGACTTAGGCTGATACATAGAGCCGCAATCGTGCTGCGTCTCTACACATTACGATTGGATTGAATCCGTTATCTATTTAAGAAGGTTAGTCTCCAAATTTCTTGACAAACCAGGTCTTCACCACCTGGGTGAGCACAATATAACCCAGGAGTATAGCCAGCAGGAACGGCCAGTACAGCCCCGGCAGTGGGACGAACCCCAACGTGCCAGCCAGGGGCGAATAGGGCAGCCAGGTCCCCACTGCCACAATAGCCAGCGATGTCAAGGTCAACGCCTTGCTGGCGCGGCTTTGGATGAACGGGATCTTGTTGGTGCGGATGACGTGAATGATCAAGGTCTGAGTGAAGATCGATTCGACGAACCAGCCAGTATGGAACAGGGCTGGGTTGGTCCAGCACTTGAATATATATAGCATGAGTGCAAACGTCAGATAGTCAAAGATCGAGCTGATCGGCCCGATGACCAGGATGAAACGGCGTAGATCGCCGATCGCCCATTTGCGCGGCTTTTCCAGCCATTCGGCGTCCACTTCGTCAGTAGGGATAGAAGTCTGCGAAAAATCATACAGCAGGTTGTTGGTGAGCACCTGGATAGGGAGCATGGGCAGGAACGGCAGGAAAATGCTGGCACCCAACACGCTGAACATGTTGCCGAAATTGGAGGAGGCGGCCATCTTGATGTACTTCATGATGTTGCCAAATACGCGGCGCCCTTCCATCACGCCCTGCTCCAGCACCAGCAGGTTATTCTCCAGCAGGATGATATCTGACGATTCCTTGGCGATATCCACCGCGGAATCTACCGAGATGCCCACATCAGCGGCTTTAAGGGCCGGTGCATCATTGATTCCGTCCCCCATGAAGCCCACCACGTGTCCTTTATTCTGCAAGGCCTGGATGATGCGCTGCTTGTGGGAGGGTGAGAGTTTGGCAAACACGGTGGCGGTTGAGGCGGCTGTGGCCAGCTGCTCATCTGTCATGTCTTCGATCGTCGCACCCAGCAGCATGTTCTCCACAGGCAATCCAACCTGGCGGCAGATGCTGCCTGTGACCACATCATTATCTCCGGTGAGGATCTTCACATCCACATTGTGACTGTGCAGCTTCTGAATGGCTTCCGATGCACTCTCCTTGGGCGGGTCGAGGAATGCCAGGAAGCCCATCAGGGTCAGGTCCGACTCATCCTTGACCGTGTAATGAGGCTCATCGTTATCTCCCGGGAAATATCGATAGGCAATGGCAATCACCCTGAAGCCATCGGCGTTCAGGTCGTGGATCATCTTTCGCCGCTTGGCGTCATGTTCAGGCAGTACGTCAAGCACTTCACCCATGATTTCCACTTTTGTAGAAAGAGCCATGATCTCCTCCACCGCTCCTTTACAGATCAGCAACTGGCGGTTGAGGTTATCTTCGATAATGACCGACATGCGGCGGCGTTGAAAATCAAACGGGATTTCATCGATCTTGTGAAAGTCTTCATCCACCTGTAGGTCATAATTTAAGTGTTCATGGTTCAGGATTGCCTCATCCATCAGGTTCTTTAACCCGGTTTGGTAATAACTGTTCAGGTAGCCATAATGCAGAACCCGATCAGAGGTACTGCCTCTCACATCCAGGTACTTTTCCAGGACGATCCGCCCCTGGGTAATGGTGCCGGTCTTATCGGTGCACAGCATATCCATAGCGCCAAAATTTTGAATGGAATCCAGGCGCTTGACGATGACCTTCTTGCGCGACATGGTAATGGCACCTTTGGAGAGATTCACCGTGACGATCATGGGCATCATCTCAGGGGTGAGGCCGACTGCCACTGCCAGGGCAAACAAGAAAGCATCCAGCCAGTTGTGCTTGCTTAAACCGTTAAACAGGAAAACCAGCGGCACCATGATCGCCATGAAGCTGATCATCAACATGGTGAATTGGTTGATACCCTTATCGAAGCTGGTGACCACGCGCGTGCTGGCCAGTGAGCTGGCCAGGGTGCCAAAGTACGTCCGGCTTCCGGTGTGGAGCACCACCGCCGTGCCCGAACCCGATTCAACATTTGAGCCCATGAAGCAGATGTTTCCACACTCGAGTGCATTATCAATCGTGTCTGCGGGGGGTCCGGGTGTTTTTTCAACCGGAAGAGATTCACCCGTAAGGGCGGCCTGGTTAAGGAACAGGTCCTTAGCTGTTAGCAGGCGCACATCCGCAGGAACCATGTCACCTGCAGAGAGCATAACCACGTCGCCTGGGACGAGATCCTTGAGTGAGATCTCCTGGTGGTGACCTTGGCGCACTACCGTGGCGGTAGTGCTCACCATGGCTTCGAGATCCTCGGCGGCATGATCGGCCCGTTGTTCCTGGAAATAGCGTAACACCACTCCCAATACCACCATCAAGAAGATCACACCAGCGGCGCGAATATCTCCCGTCAGGTAGGAGATGAACCCCAATACCAATAAAAGGATGACCAGCGGATTTTTTACATTATTCCACAAACGCATGTACCAGGTGATGCGCTTCTTGCTAGCCACCTCGTTGTGCCCGTAGGTGCCCAGGCGCGTTTCAGCTTCCTCAACGCTCAGGCCATTGGGAGAAGTCTTCAGCTGTTCAAAAACAGCGGATAGGTCTTTTTTTGCGTATTCGACAAGCTGTTTCGAGATACCGGTTTCATTTCCACGGGTTGCCCCCGTCAGGCGTGCAGGAGTGGAAAGTAATGTTGCGAAGAAGCCCATTTTTACCTCCTTTCGGAAAATAAATACCCCCACGCTGAAGGATCGCGCAGGGGCAGGCAATGAGGACCGCTATCTCATGGGATGCACTACCTTACCCTCGGCAGCTCCAATCAGCCAGGTGGCTAATTTGCTTATGACTACGATCAGATACCTTCATGTTTTTTTTCTGACTTTCTGCTCTTGTCAAGCCTGACTAATATAGTCCTGCGTATCAGATGTGTCAAGAGACGGATTCGTGACATCTTATCCTTGATTAGAAGGACGAAATATTCGTGGGATGAGCCAATGAGCTTCCATCCGCTGTCATCCAACCTGAACAAGCAGACGAAGTTGTAAGCAAAGGCTTCCTTACATAAGTGATAAGCAAAAAGTACCTGATATCGAGTATTGTATACTTACCAATTTTTCTTCGAAGCAACTTGTGATGATGAAATCAACTTCTCAGATGGTGTACTTATTGCAACACCTCCTCCTGGAGGTCCGGCATGAATGATAGATTAGCTACAGCTGTATTGACCACGATCAGACGCGATGATCATCATCGCACGCACACCAGGCAGATCAGGAAACTGACAAAATCGGATGCTGAATTGGAATATCGTTATCGCGCCATGCTGGAGCAAATCCCAGCCGTAATCTATACAGATGCGGTGGGCGAACCCAATCAGACCGTATACATCAATCCTCAGCTGGAAGCCGTCACCGGCTATAAGGTGGAAGATTGGATGACCGACAACGATCTGTGGTTCAAAATCATCCATGAAGATGACCAGGAGCGAGTGGGGGCTGAGAATTTACGCACTGAAGAAACTGGAGAACCGTATAAAGTCGAATATCGCATTCGAACACGCCAGGGTCAATTGAAATGGATTTATGATGAATCCTGGCTTATCCGAGATGAGGCAGGTAAGCCGCTATTCTGGCAGGGTTTCATGATCGACATCACCGAGCGTAAGCACGCTGAGATGGAGCTTGAGCGGCATGCCACCGAACTTTCCGCTTTGCAAGAAACGGTGCTGAACCTGACCATCCGTCAATCGCTGCCTGACTTGTTGAACCTGATCATCGAACGAGCCACCAAGCTATTGGATTCTAACGGGGGTCGCCTTTACCTGGTCGATCGAGAAGCCCAAACGATTAAATGTGTGGTTTCCTACAATACGCATTGCGATGATAGCGGACCTATCCATCAGTTTAACGAAGGAGCAGCGGGAAAGGTGGTTAAGACTGGAAAACCATTAATCATCAAGGATTACACCCGCTGGCCTGGAAAGGTAGCGCTCGCAGAGACCGGTGACCCACCATTGCCGGCACTGGCAAGCGTACCCATGACCTGGCAGGGACGGGTGATCGGCGTGCTGCACGTCTTCAGGGAGAAACCATTCACGCCCAGAGACTTGGATCAGTTGACCTTGTTCGCCAACCATGCTGGAGTGGCAGTCGAAAATGCCCGCCTGTACGAATCAGCTGCGCTTGAGATTGAAGAGCGTAAAAGGGCTGAAGCAGCCTTACGCGAATCGGTTACCATTTACCGCCAGGCGATTGAATCAACTGGGGGAGTTCCGTATTATCAAACTTATACCAATGCTGGTAAAAATATCCGTTATGACTTTATCGGCGAAGGAATCCAGCAGATCACTGGATATTCCGCAGATCAGTTTAATGAAGATATTTGGAAATCGCTGATCCTGGATGCCCGGCTGATGGGAGACCTGGCAGGTTATCCATGGGATGAAGCGCTTAGCAGGATCATTTCGGGTGAGAATCCCGGTGTGAATTGGAAATGTGAGTACCGCATAAAAGCCAAAGACGGTACGATCCATTGGGTGTTCGATTCGGCCGTGGAGCTGAGGGATGAAAATGGAGTCTCTCATGGATCCATTGGCTTATATCGCGACGTCACAGAAGCAAAACGGGCAGAACAAGTTCAACAGGCTATCTACCGCATCTCTCAGGCATTAGTGACGACTGCCAGCCTGGATGAGCTATATTTTTCCATCCACTCCATCCTGGCTGAGCTGATGCCCGTGGAAAATTTTTATATCGCCCTGTATGATGCGCCCAATGACCTGCTTAGTTTTCCATACTATGTAGACCTTTATGATCAAGCACCTCCGCCAGCCAAACCAGAGCGCGGTCTGACGGAGTATGTGCTTCGTACGGGGCGGCCGCTTTGGGCTCCGGAAAAGGTGTTCCAACAACTTGTTAAGCAAGGAGAAGTGGAAGTCGTCGGTTCCGATTCAATCGACTGGATCGGCGTACCACTCAAGGTGGCAGAGCGGGTCACGGGTGTGATGGTAGCTCAAAGCTACGAGGAAGGTGTGCAATACAACCAGGATGACCTGGACCTGATGGAGTTTGTGTCCACCCAGGTGGCGGTATCCATTGAGCGCAAAAAAGCCGAGGATGCGCTGCGGGCCAGCTTGAAAGAAACCCGCCAGTATGCAGATCGAATGGCGTTGCTCAACCGCGTGGCGCGTGCCATCAGCTCAACCCTCGACCTGAATGACATGCTCGAAATCGTGTATTCAGAAATCATCCACGCGGTTCCTGCCGATTCCTTCTTTATGGCGCTTTATGACCAGCAGCTTAATCAGCTCGAATTCCGCATCAGGGTGGACGGCGACGTGCGCGAAACCCCCTCCGTTCGACCCCTCGGGAACGCATTGACTGCCGAAGTAGTCAATAGTAGGAAATCCTTGCTGATCCAGGACTATGAGCTTGAAAAAGAACACCTCCCCACAATGTCATTGTGGGGAACGGGGATGCCTTCCAGGTCCTGGCTGGGTGTCCCCATGCAGCTGGGTAATAAGGTTGTCGGTGTCATCTCAGTGCAAGCCTACCAGCCGAACGCATTCGGAGAACGCGAGCGTGAGCTTTTAGCGACCATTGCGGATAATGTTGCTGTCGCCATCGAAAACGCACGATTGTACGAAGCGGAAAAATTGCGTACTGCCCGCCTGACTCAGATCGTTAAGATAGGTATCGACCTGGCCTCACTGCGACGTGAAGGGGAAGTCCTTGACACCCTGGTCAGGCGCGTGGCTGAGGTGATGGACAGTTCGACATGCACGGTGCTGCTGATCAACCAGGAGAAAAATGAAGCCGTCCTGACTGCCGGAAGCGGAGTGCCGTCGGGCTCGATTAATTCCCGGATAAGGTTGACCTTACCCGTGATCCGTAAGCTGATCGACACTGCGGAACCGTTGATCATCTCCGATATCGATAACCAGGAGCCAGCCATCCGCAAGATCCTGGTACGGCCAGACATTAACGCTTTCTTCGCTTACCCTATGGTGAGGGAAGGGCGGGTGATAGGGGTGATCACCCTGAGCAATGTCAGGCCTTACCATCCATCTTCAGAGGAAATCTCCGCATGCCATCTGTTAGCTGAACGGGCTGCAGCCGCATTGGAAAACGCACGGCTGTTTGAGATCACCGAACACCAGCTACAGCAGGTCCAGTGCCTGCGCACCATTGATTCAGCCATCGCTTCCAGCTTCGACTTGAAGTCGATCCTCAACATCATCCTGCAGCAGGTCATTTCACAACTGGGTGTGGATGCAGCCGACATCCTGTTGTTGAACCCTCATAATTATGCGTTCGAGTACTCAATCGGTAAGGGATTCCTCACCAAAGCCATCGAGAAATCTCGTTTCCTGTTGGGCGAAGGTGTGATCGGTCACCAGATGATGGAGCGGCGCACAATTCACATAAACGACCTTAAAGCTGTCATCCACAATTTCCGGCGCGCCGAAACGTTTATCACCGAAGGCTTCATCTCCTACTCGGCAGTCCCGCTGATTGCTAAAGGTGAGGTAAAAGGTGTCTTGGAGGTATTTGACCGGACGCACCATGAGCATAGTGCGGAATGGGAGGAATTCCTCGAAACCCTCGCCGGGCAGGTTACGATTGCCATCGACAACTCGCAATTATTCACCAACTTGCAACGCTCCAACCTCGAGCTCAGCCTGGCGTACGATGCCACCATCGAAGGTTGGTCACGCGCCCTGGATATGCGCGACACGGTTACCGAAGGCCACACCCGGCGTGTCACCGAAATGGCACTCACCCTGGCTCGGGTGATGGGTATGAGTGAGGCTGACCTGGTGCACATGCGCCGGGGCATCCTGCTGCATGACATGGGGAAAATGGGTGTGCCGGATACGATCCTGCTGAAGCCGGATGCCCTGACCGATGATGAATGGGAGATCATGCACAAGCATCCCCAGTATGCTTTTGAGATGCTGGCGCCCATATCTTACCTGCGCCCAGCGTTGGATATCCCCGGAAGCCATCACGAGAAATGGGACGGCACCGGCTACCCGCGTGGCCTGATAGGCGAGCAAATCCCGCTGGCTGCCCGCATATTCGCCGTGGTAGACGTCTATGATGCGTTGACCTCCGACCGACCTTACCGGAAAGCATGGTCGAAGGAAAAATCTATTCAATATATCCTGGATGAACGCGGAAAATCATTCGACCCAAAGGTAGTGGATGTGTTCATGTCTCTAAAGAAGGAAATGAGATTATTGGACAACGTTGACGATTAGCAGTTTTTTCTAGGGTGATCAACTAACCTGGCTGGTCTTTGAAACCAGCCAGGTTTTTTTTTGATGATTTCCCTGCAATCTACAAGTGGCAATACAGCAGAATAATCACGGCTGTAGGCGAAGCAATAAAAACCATAACTGCACGATGATATTTAAAGTATACTTTCTATTAAATAAGCTTCTACAGAGCTGTACATCAGCTTTATGGTCCATTTGAGGGATTAGCCACAACAGATGAATAATACAGCTGAGTTCTTTAATAAAATTAAGACGGGGAGCATCGACTCTGTGAGGAACATGCTTGATCATACGCCAGGGCTGATTGGTGCAAGGTATGAAAATAGCGTCTCACTGGTGCTGATCGCGGTGTACTATGGGCAGGCTGAGATCCTGGAGTTGCTCCTGGAGCGAAAAACCGACCTTGATATCTGGGAGGCAGCCGCCACCGGCGATTTACTGAAAACCGATGAGCTGCTTCACGCAAACAGCTCGCTTGTGGATCGTTTCTCACCGGATGGTTTTACCCCGCTAGGCCTGGCAGCCTTCTTCGGGCATGAAGTTGTGCTCGAGCGCTTGATTACCGCCGGTGCGGATGTAAATATTGCCTCGAACAACACAATGAGGGTGTGCCCCTTGCATAGCGCGGTGGCGCATCACGACGCTGACATAGCCTGCGATATGGCAGAAATGTTATTAAAACACGGAGCCAGGGTCAATGTGGTTCAGATCGGTGGATGGACACCCCTCCATGAAGCTGCTGCAAACGGCAACATTGACCTGGTGAAGTTACTCTTGAAGTATGGAGCCGACAAGTCTATCCCCAACGACGACGGGACAACTGCCCTTGACCTGGCTAAGAAGAATGGGCATGAGCTTCTAGCCGAAATGCTTGCTTAGATCATTATTACGACGGTTTGGTTGTGTATAAACAGGTAGAACTAAAATAACAGGAATGCTGAAATGCAAAATCATCCGATTTATATCACCGATTGGGGAGATCTCGACCTTGCATTACCTCTGGCAAATAAATACCAGGTAGGGCTTGAAGTCCAGGAATTTACCAGCCCACGTGATCTGGAGACATCTAATCTTTTGCGCAACGAGATCATCGAGATGACCAAAGACCTCGCCCACCTGAGCATGCATGGCCCGTTCTCCGATCTGATCCCTGCCAGCCGTGATCAATTGATCAGGCAGGCTACTCTCGAGCGGTTCAGGCAAGCCTGTGAAGTGGCACAACAAATTGGCACGGAGCACCTCATCCTGCATTCGGGGTTCATCCCCAAGACGTATCCGGGTGAGCTATGGCTAAGCAACTCGCTTGCATTCTGGACGGAGTTTCTGAGCACCACCCGCTATGAAGGTAAAATCCACGTCGAGAACGTGTATGAGGACAGCTTTACCAACCTTAGGGAGCTGATTGATCAGGTAAATTTGGCCCTTAATCGAGAGCGCATCACCATTTGCCTGGATATCGGGCACGTGAATTCGAATTCATCCAAGACGTTAGAGGAATGGATCTCCGGGCTTGGGGATCGCATCTGTTACGTCCACCTGCACAATAATGGGGGCAGCCTGGATGACCATTGGCGGTTGGATAAGGGCACCATTCAGGTTGAAGGGGTGCTCGATTGGTTGGCAAGGCATGCACCCCGGGCAGTCTGGACGGTCGAAACACCTGTGGAAGACCTTGATCCATCCCTTATGTGGCTGCAGGAAAGGGGCTATTTACCAGCGCTCGAGGCTTGAAGTGAGACAGCGGTTTAGCAGGGCAGCGCCGGATGTGTAATCTTTTTGGGCTGAAAAATAATATAAGGCTTCTTACTGCTGGTGGCTGATCGGCTCGAAGCGTGCATTGGTCAGGCTGACCAGGGCTTCCACCGACATACGGATATTCAAACCTCGACGACCTCCCGAGATATGGATCTCACGAAATCCTTTTGCGCTCTCGTCGACCACAACTTGAAAGCCTTTGTTGATCAATGCCAAAGGAGAGATGCCACCGACCTGCAAGCCAGTGAGCAGTTCAGCTTCGTGCTCCGTTGGCAGGTGCAGTTTCTTTTCATCTACAGCCTTTGCCAATAACTTCAGGTCCACTTCGGTCGATCCGGGGACGACTGCCAGGATGGGTTTGCCTTTGCCCTCACGTTTAACCACGATGGTCTTGTACACCTGGTCGAGGGGAATATTCAATAACTGGGCAGTCTCCACAGCACCAAGTTTCTCCGCCGGCAGCTCATAGGCGGTGTAGGGTATTTTTTTGGCGTCGAGCAGGCGAGTAATATTATTGGCGACCACAGCGTTGACTTCCTGTTAATTCTCCTGTATATTAATAAGTACACTGCAATAGTATCGGGCATTGCAATTGGTATTCTGGAATTCCCAATTTTACTGATTGATTTTACTGCAAAACTGAATAGCTAGTTTCAACGGTTGATTAATTCAAGGTATGAAGCTGTGATTTTGCATCAGGTTGGTGCATTTTCTATCGAGCATCCACCAGGTACAGGTGGATACACCTACGTTTATCAGAGGAGGGAGCTATGTCAGAAAAACCGTGGTTAAACCATTACGTCGCCGGAGTTCCAAAAACCCTGGAACCGTATCCAGAGATCACCCTGATTGAGACGTTGCGCGAGATTGTGAAGGTGAAGCCCGACTTCCCCGTCCTTTATTTCAAGGGCGCCACACTGAGCGCGACTGAGCTTGAAAAGCTGAGTAACGTATTAGGTGCAGGGTTGATTGCTAAGGGAGTAAAGAAAGGTGACCGGGTGGCATTGGTCTTACCCAACAGCCCGCAGAGTGTCATCGGTCTATTCGGGATCTGGAAAGCAGGAGGGATCGCCGTCCCTTTGAACCCACTGTATACCGAGAGTGAGCTGGAATTCGCCCTACAGGATTGCGGAGCATCAGCTGCAATCGTACTTTCATCATTCTATAACAAGTTCAAGGCTGCCCAGGCACACAGCAAAGTAGGCTATGTGATCGCTACCAATATCAAAGAATACCTGCCGCCAGTGCTGCGCATCCTTTTCACCGTTGCCAAAGAAAAGAAGGAAGGCTACCGTATAACCTTGCAACAGGGGGATTTATGGCTGGGCGACCTGCTCAAGCAGTACGCTGAGGCGCCAAAGCCCAGTGTGAAAGTTGGCCCGGGGGATCACGCCATCTTCCTGTTCTCGGGTGGTACGACGGGTGTTCCCAAGTGTGCTATCGGTTCACATAAGGCTCTGGTGATCTCGGGCATGCAGATCAGCACGTGGTTCAGGCCTAATACCATCGAGTGGCAGGATACGATCATGCAGAACATGCCGCTGTTCCACGTGTACGGGCTGGCAGGTGTATTGCCTACCGGGTTGGTTGGACACAACACCTTGATCCTGATCCCCAACCCGCGTGACATTAATGACATGGTTGAGACCATCCACAAGGTCAAGCCCGCTTTTCTGCCCGGTGTGCCAACGTTGTTTATCGCCCTGATCAAGCACCCAGACGTCCAATCGGGCAAGGTGAGCCTGAAGTCGATCAAAAACTGCATCTCGGGTGCAGCCCCGCTGATGATTGAGACCAAGCAGCGCTTTGAAGCCTTGACTGGAGGGAATATCGTTGAAGGCTATGCCATGACTGAAAACATGATGGCCACGGTCATTACACCGGTTGGTGGAACCTATAAGCAAGGCTCCACCGGGGTGCCCCTGCCGGATATCGAAGTGCGGATCGTTGATGCAGACACAGGTTTACAGGAGTTACCCACCGGCGAGGTGGGTGAGATCACCACACGCTGCCCGCAGCTGATGGTGGGGTACTACCAGCATCCCACGGAAACTGCCAACACCATCCGGGATGGCTGGTTGTTCACGGGTGATCTCGGTTATTTAGATGAGGATGGTTACCTGTTCATTGTGGATCGCAAGAAAGATGTGATCAAACCCAGCGGATTCCAGGTATGGCCGAGGGATGTTGAGGAAGTCATTGCAGCACACCCGGCAGTGGCGGAAGTCGGCGTAGCAGGCATCCCGGATGCCTACTCGGGCGAAGCGGTAAAGGCCTGGGTGGTGCTGCGAGAAGGGCAAACGGTGACTGAGGACGAGTTACGCCAGTATTGCCATACCAAGCTGACTAACTACAAGGTACCAAAATTCTTTGAATTCCGTACCTCATTACCGAAATCGATGGTGGGCAAAGTACTGCGCAGGGAGCTGGTCCGGCAGCAAGAATCAGGCGAGATACAATAACCGTAACGACCCAATGGGCACAGGCTGATACTCACTGGCCTGTGCCCTTGTTGTTAACTTTGGAAGACTGGTGATACACTTAACCGATGCAGTACCCCAATTCCCCCACACACAACAAGATCATAGAACTCCATGCCTGCTAGCCTGATGGGGATATTCCTTGCCCTTGCTTCCGCAGCAGTTTGGGGAGGCGGTGATTTCAGTGGCGGGCAGGCAACCCGCAAGAGCCACCAATACCAGGTGCTCATGTTGGCAGCCCTGACAGGCATGGTGATGTTGGGGTTATGTGCCCTGGTGAGAGGAGAAGGGCTACCGAGTGGGCGGAACTTCTTGTGGGGAGCACTAGCTGGTGCCAGCGGGGCATTGGGGGTCGCAGCCCTTTATAAAGCCTTATCGATGGGGAACACCGCCAGCGTGGCACCTACCTCGGCCATCATCTGTGCGCTGATCCCGGTGCTGTATGGCCTGATTACAGTCGGGCTCCCAACCACCACCCAGCTGGTTGGATTTGTGCTGGCATTCATCGGCATCTGGCTGCTAAGCAGATCACCTCAAGCAGGTGACGGAGATTTCCGCAAAGGTTTAGTCCTGGCCTTCCTGTCCGGGATCGGATTTGGAGGCTTCTTCCTGTTCATATCTTTCGTTGAAAAAGGCCAGGTTTTTGTCCCGATCCTAGTAGCCAGGACGGTCACCCTGGCCATCGCCATCATCATGCTACGGGTGAACCGCTTGCCCTCGCCCGGGATCGTATCTAACCCGCTGGCATTGTTGGCAGGGGTGCTGGACACAGGTGGTAATATTCTCTACCTCCTGGCGACGCAGCTCACCCGCCTGGATATTGCCGCTTTGCTTTCATCATTCTACCCAGCCAGCACAGTCATTCTGGCCCGCATCATTTTGAGGGAAAAAGTTTCACCGGCACAACTGGCAGGCCTGCTCCTATGCCTGCTGGCAATGACCTTGATCATTTTATAACTGGAGGTAGGCCATGCATATTGAGCATATCGCCATATGGACCAATCAGCTGGAGCAAATGAGGGAATTTTACGAAAACTACTTTCAAGCCAGGGCAGGCAAGAGATATTTTAATCAAACGAAGCAGATTGCCTCCTACTTCTTGAACTTTTCCTCAAGCGCTCGCTTGGAACTCATGACCCATTTGATTGTTCCTGAAGCGGATACGCTGACGGGCAGTCAATCCCGGGAGAATTTTCATATTGCTATTTCCGTTGGAAGCGAAGGAGCGGTGGATCTACTGACCGAACAGATCCAAAATGATGGTTATCAGGTTGTGGATGGACCTCGCCGTACCGGAGATGGTTATTACGAGTGTGTGATCCTCGACCCAGATGGGAACCGGGTAGAAATCACCGTATGATATCAGTCAGGTAAGGCTGGTAAAATACTCTCCTAGAGACCTGCCATGCATAGCAGATGGAAATAGAATATTATCTGATAAGAGCAAGGTACCATGATTTTGCTATTTGAAAGGAAGTCATATCGTGGATTCAATAACGACAAATGCTCCAGCCCAAAGCAATCTTTATAGCTCACGATTAAGGGCAGATTTAATACAAGGTGACTGGGAAGGGTTGTACCAAACCGCTTCCACATGGCTGGATGCCGAACCAGGCCATCCGGCGGCGACATTCGTACAAAATATCGCCTGCCTGTTCACCAATCCACCGAACATCATTCGCAATAAAAGCTATCTGGTGAAGGTGAGTAAAAAAGATTGGAATGAAGTGCTTGTTTGGTTCAAGGGATTCCAAACCGAGGCAGACAAACACAACGCGAATTTCCAGGTTTTAGATTTCATTTTACAACCCCAATCGAAGAAAAAAACCAGCATGGAAGGCGCTCTATTGGAGCATCCAAACCACGCCGAGCTGTTATTTTTGCAGGCCATTGCATCACAAGACCATAATTTATCAATTGAAAAACTAAAGCTAGCGGTGGAGAATAAACCCGAGTTTCCGGCTGCCATCTATCTGCTCGGGATATTCTCGCTCGAGGTGAACAAGGTAGAGGACGCGGAGAAATATCTGAAGCAGGCTATTGCACAAGCCCCGGATTTCCTTGAAGCACACTACCAGCTTGGCTCATTGTACTCCCTGTACATCCCGGATGCAGACGAACAGGCTAAAGTACATTTCGAAAAGGTGATCGAGCTTGACCCGCAGGGGGGAGCCGGCACGGATGCCCGGAAAGTACTGGATACAGGCACGGCGCCGCAATACGGGCAACGCATTGCCAAACGGGGAGGCCGAGGTGGCGGAATGTCAATCTTCACCATCCTGGGGATTTCGCTGCTGGCGATGGTGCTGTTTGCCGGACCGTTATCGAAGCTGTTTCGGATACCCAACCCGACCGCGGTGGGATTGATGGCAGGTTTATTCGTCTTCATTGGGTTGTACTCGGCATCCAGGAAACAGAAATAGCTCTTGCTAGGCAATATAGGATGAGACGATGAGCTGGCAAGATCAGCTGAAAGGTGATCCCATCACCTGGTTATTGCAACCGGATAACCCCGGGGTACGCTACCTGGCGCTGCGTGACCTGCTTGATAAACCTGCTGACGACCCAGAATTTATCTCCGCATGCTCAGAAGCACATCAGAATGGAGCCATTGCTGGCGTGCTTGATAACATCCACCTCGAAGGCTATTGGGCGAAACCAGGCCCAGGATATACGGCCAAATATCGCTCAACCGCCTGGACCATCATCCTGCTGGCGCAGCTGGGAGCCAGGCTAGATCAGGATGAGCGTATTGACCGGGGGTGCCGCTATCTCATGGAGCATTCCTTCTCCCCTGGTGGCCAATTCAGCGTCTATGGAACACCATCAAGCACAATCGATTGCCTGCAAGGCAACCTGCTGTGGGCTCTGCTCGAGATCGGCTATGCAGACCCCCGCCTGGAGGCAGCTTTTGACTGGATGGCACGTACAGTGACGGGGGAGGGCCTGGCCTCCAGAAACGACAAGGATGCTGAACGCAGGTATTACGCCTACAAGTGTGGGCCATTATTCGCTTGTGGACCTAATTATGGCCAGCCCTGCGCCTGGGGGGGTGTCAAGGTCATGCTGGCCTTCGGTAAACTCCCAGAAAGTCAACGATCACCACTGATAAAGCAAGCCATCCAGGAAGGATTGGATTTCTTCCTGGGTATTGACCCGGCAACGGCTGCCTGGCCGACCAGGCTGGGCGATAAACCCAGCCGAAACTGGTGGAAGTTCGGCTTCCCGGTGTTTTACATCACTGACCTGCTCCAGCTGGTGGAAGGGTTGGTGGTCTTGGGTTATGGTAAAGACCCACTGCTTGCGAACACGCTGGAGCTCATCCGGGATAAGCAGGATGAAAATGGCAGGTGGCTGCTGGAGTACGACTATACAGGTAAGACCTGGGGAAACTATGGGGATAAGAAACAACCCAACAAGTGGGTAACATTGAGAGCAATGAGAGCGCTAAAGCGAGCTGCTAGCGGATAGACCCGGTTTACTGCATATGTGCGCCAGGCAACACCCGGTTTTCACAGCTGTATACGATTCGGTGTCACAGCTTGCCTGACGAGGAACACCCGTACTGGATTCAGTGGGAATCTTTACAACGGCAGGCTCAAGGTGAACACGGCCCCACCTGAAGCATGATTGGCGACCGTCAGGTCTCCCCCGTGGGCACGCGCCAGCTGGCGGGCGATGGCGAGCCCCAGCCCGCTGCCTCCCTCGGCGCGGGTGCGAGATTTATCTACCCGGTAAAAACGTCCAAAGATATACGGTAACGCTTCGGGAGGAATCCCCGGACCCGAATCGTGTATGTGTACCATGGCTTTCTTCGCTGACGATACGATAGCCAGCTCGACTTTCCCACCAACGGGGGTGTAGCGCAATGCGTTTGATAGCAGGTTGGTGAGGATCTGCTCCAGGCGGATCGGATCCAAAGAGACAGGTGGCAGTGCGGATGGTGGAGGAGTGATGACCAGCTCAACCTGCTGGGTGACAGCCTGGGGTTGAAAACGCTCCACCACCCTGCCAACCAAAGAAACCAGGTCGGTCGGGGTGCGTTCCAACTCAATCTGGCCGGCATCTGCCATAGCGAGCGTACGTAAGTCTTCCACCAGGTGGGTGAGCAGGTGATTTTGATCGACCACCGGCACCAAGTTATCCACAGTGAGGGGGTAGACTCCATCCTGGAGCGCTTCCAGGTTGGCGCGCTGGACAGCCAGCGGGGTGCGCAGCTCGTGGGCGATATCCGCAGTCATGGCACGCCGGGCTTCTTCTGCCTGCTGGAGCGAATCGGCCATCTGGTTAAAGGTGTGGCCGAGGTCTGCCAACTCATCTTTTCCATTCACTTCCACACGCTGTGACAGGTCACCCTCAGCAAGTTTCTTGGCTGCCACGGTGAGAGCGCGCACCGGGCGCAGCAGCGTGTAAGCCAAGGCGGAGGAAACAACCAACCCCAGCACAACGGAGAGAATCCCGGCAAGTAAAACACTGCGGTTCAACCGCTGGAGCACGGCTTGCTCGTTGCCAGGAATAACATTCATCCCACCCTCGTAGAACAGGTAACCTACGTCCTTCCCAGCCACGATGATTGGGATGGAATTTTGCAACTCAACAGGAGCCAATTTCTGCCCAATTTGGGCTTGCTGGGTATCTGCGACGACCACACCTGAGGAATTCGCCAGGAGCAGGTGTTCATTCATCATATTGCTCATCCCAGATGGAACTCCTCGCGGTTGTCTGAAAATGGACTGGACATCATTCCAATTGCCGTTGTTGCGGAAATAATTTTCAAGGCCGGTTGCCAGCTCATTCAAGCCATACATACCACCCCGAAACATGAAGGTGCGGACCTCATTAACAGCCCCACGCCGGGCAATCACCGCCACCAGCGAGACAGAGACGAACACAATCAGGGTAAAAGCAAGGAAAAGTTTAAGGCGCATGTCTCATTCTGACCAATCTCGATAGCTCAGTTACGGGAAAAACGATAACCCACACCGAAGACAGTCTCGATGTAGATGGGGTTTCTTGGATCAGGCTCAATCTTGGCGCGCAGATTCTTGATGTGCGCGTCGATTGTGCGTTCATATCCCTCGTATGCCACACCCTGGGCCGCTTCGAGCAGCTGCAAGCGGCTGTACACCCGCCCTGGTTGGCTGGCCAGGGTGACCAACAGACTGAACTCAGTGGGGGTGAGCTCTATGCTGACCCCCGCCCGTGTAACCTGATGAGCTTGCCGGTCAATCTCAAGGTCAGCAATCCGCAAGGGTTGGCCAGCCTGGCTACCTGCATCGGTACGGCGTAGGAGTGCATTCACCCGCGCAACGACGATGCGCGGCGAAAATGGCTTGGGGATATAGTCATCTGCTCCTAGCTCCAGGCCGATAAGCTGGTCGGATTCATCTGCCCGGGCAGTCAGCATGATGATCGGCGTGCGGCGGGTTTCATTCTGGCGAATGCGCCGGGCAACATTGAGTCCATCCATCCCAGGGAGGTTGAGATCGAGGATCACCAGGTCCGGCCGCTTATCTTCCCAGGTGGTGAGCCCGGTGTCACCCCGCAGGGCGGTGAGCACTGAGAATCCAGCCTGCTCCAGATAAGAACGCAGGACACGCACAAGCTCAGGTTCATCTTCGATGATCAGCAAAGTAGCCATGAGGTGAGTATATCGCTTTCGAGATAAATATAAAAGATAACATATAGATGTGAATTAATTATGCGTTCTGTTGGATTTGCCCTGCTGAATCATGTTTTGATGGTCCTTACTGTTGCTCAAGCCAGCCTGAGGTTGATGCAAGTATTTTAATTTCAACATATAATTCTGCTATCTTCATGACGTCCACCGATTGGTGTGATACCGAAACCTGTCTACCCAATCATGAATTACCTGAAATATATAGAAGAAGCGAGGAAAGCATGACAAGCATCCAAGGACAACTGCTGAAGCTTTATTTTAAGGTACACCTGTTGATCACGCCTTTTCCGAAGACACTTGATATTAAAAAGGAACGGGCCGAGATGGATGCAATGGCAAAACTGTTCAAACCCCTGGCTGACATTGATTGCACTCACGCTGACATCCAGGGTATTCCAGCTGAATGGATTACACCATCTATAGTGGACAGAGGTCGGGGCATCCTATACCTTCATGGCGGGTACTTCATTTCCGGGTCAATCGAATCTCACCGCCACCTGGCAGGTAGTATTGCCTATGCCGCACAGGCGAAGGCATTGATCATTGAATATCGGCTGGCACCCGAACACCGTTTCCCTGCAGGTATTGAGGATGCGTTGACTGCCTATCAATGGATGTTGGCACAAGGTTATGAGCCTGGCCAGATATTCCTTGCAGGTGATTCAGCGGGTGGGGGGCTTGTCTTATCCTGCCTGTTGGCGCTAAAAGAAAGGAACCTCCCATTACCCGCGGGAGGTGTATGCTTATCTCCCGCGATTGACCTGACCTTCAGTGGCGAGAGCTGGAAAAAGAATCTCAAAAAAGAGCTGATCGTCAATCCATACACTGCCGATAAGCTACAATCCATATATCTCGGAGACGTCCATGCACGCAGCCCTCTGGCATCGCCACTTTTTGGCGATTTACCAGGCTTGCCACCCATCCTGATCCAGGTCGGTTCGGATGAGATGCTGCTTTCGGATGCACAACAATTTGCCGAACGAGCCAAACAGGCGGGTGTGGAGGTCAAGCTGGAGGTATGGCCCGGGATGCAGCATGTGTGGCAGTACGCAGCCAGCCGCTTGCCGGAAGGACGCCAAGCCATTGAAAGGATTGGGGAATTTATCCGGCAACATTAAGGGAACAGAGCAACTTTTCCAACCTCATCCCCAACTCTACAGAGGAAGTTGCTGGAGTACCCAGCTATTGCCATCGGGGTCTCGAAAAGTGGCTTCCTGTCCGTAAGGCTGTTGCTTGATGGGGGTAATCTCCCGCCCGCACCTCTTCAATTCGTCGCAAGTCTTGACAATATCATCCGGGATCAGGATGACTCCTTGCTGGCTGCCTGGAGGCATTTGCGGGAACCAAGTCACCAGCACGATGCAGGTTTCCACACCGGGAAATTCCAACCTGAGCCAACGCATACCAGGCGTGGCTTGCACATCTTCCATCCCACGGCAGCCAAGCACATTGGTGTAAAAGAATTTGGAGATTTCAGGGTCTTTTACCGGCACTGAAATCGTCGAGATTCTAGTGAACATAGACGCTACTCCCTAGACCAGTAGATACTTCGGCATTCTACCCAGATCATAGCTGGAATTATCGGCCAATTTTCAAGAGCTTCTTACCCATGAAACAGATTGAGTTCAGTCATCTATCCATTAAATAGGGGACATTTCTACTTTGCACTGACACATTCATTACCTGCAGCTTGACGATTCAGTGATTCACTGGTACACTAACGCCCTGTAGGAAAGCCAGAAAGTTCTCGTTGCACGTAGTAATGAAGACGGTCCAAGGCTCGCTCCTTGGGCTGTTTTTTTTTGACTGCTCCGATGGATTTGAAGGCGCACCACATATCTTTTTTCATACCTTACGGAGGTAAATCAATGTCTGAAAGAATCGTCGGCACAGTCAAATGGTTCAATGGGAGCAAGGGTTATGGATTTTTATCTCAGCCCGATGGCGCGGATGTTTTCGTGCACTACTCAGCGATCCAATCTGACGGCTATCGCACTCTCCAGGAAGGCCAGAAGGTGGAGTTCTCCATCGAGAAAGGCCCGAAGGGTTTGCAAGCTGCCAATGTAATCCCCATGTAATAATTCACAAAATTACAAGCCAAACCTGACCTGCCGCACAATCGGCAGGTCTTTTGTTTCCTGGGTTGACCTATGAATTAGGCGAGCTTTCTTGCAGTTATAATTCACCCAGCATGATACCATTCAGATATAAAAATATAACCCTGTTGTTATTCGCCAGCGGGTTGCTGCTCCTTTTGAGCAGCTGCAGCGTGATTGGGATTGGCTCTCCAGAGTCTACAGCCACGCCGGTACCTACATCCAGCATCCCCAATTTTCAGGTCATCGCACCACAAGCATGCAAGCTGGCAGAACAGGGAATGATCCGAGTGTATGAGCCTCAGGGTGACCTGATTGCCTGGTCACCCAAAAGCAATACCGTCGCATACATCGCTTCCACACAGAGCTCAAGCTGGGATGTGGGTGACCTGAATATCCTGTCTGCGCCTATGTTTCAAGATCCGGAACGCCTGGCAACTGGCGCGGCGGGTGAGCTCAACTGGTCTCCCGATTCGTCAGCCATTGCTTTCTTGGGCCTGCGGCGCAGCGACGATCTCTATACTATTGGGCTGGCTTACCCGGATGGACGTCCCTCCCAGGACCTGTTCCCTGATGAAGCTGCCCGTACGGATGATTATGCCAGCCAGAAAGCAGTCTTGGAATGGATGGATTCAAGCCGTTTAAGGGTCTTGACCTCCTGCGGTTTTAATTGTTTGCAGACGATCGATTTCTACGTGGAGAGTGGGGCCTCGAGCCCGGTAGGCGAGGCGATCCAGCGTGGCTGGGGGTTGTGGGCACCTCATACCAATCAACCTGACACATTACCTGCAGAATACGCTGATTTACCCGGTCAGCTTAACTGGTCTCCCGATGAAAAGCAGGCAGCTTACATCGATCAGGTTGGCAACGCCTGGGTGATCAATGCGGAGGATGGCAGCCTGTATCCACTGGATATCGGTCAGTACGGCACTGCCAGCGAGACGGATTGGTCATATGACAGCCAATACCTGGCAGTGCAGGTAGATCAAAACCTGCAAATCTTTTCGCTCAATTGTCCGTGAGATAGGAGCTGGTATGTCGGATTCACGTCTTGAACACGACCTGTTAGGTGAGCGCCGGATTGCGGATGAACATTATTATGGGATCCAGACCCTGCGTGCGGTGGAAAATTTTGCTATCAGTGGGATCGCCATCTCCCAATACCCCCGGCTGATACACTCCCTTGCATACATTAAGAAAGCAGCTGCCCTTGCAAATCATGAGCTGGGTTTGATGCCTGAGGATATCACCCAAGCTATCACGCAGGCTTGCGATGATATTTTGCAGGGCCAGCTACACGGCGAGTTTGTTGTGGATGCCATCCAGGGTGGGGCGGGCACTTCCACGAACATGAATGCCAATGAGGTCATCGCCAACCGGGCGCTCGAGCATCTTGGCCTACCAAAAGGGCAATATGAAGTGCTGCACCCACTCAATCACGTCAACCTTTCGCAATCCACCAATGATGTTTACCCTACCGCTCTGCGCCTGACTCTCAGCATGAAATTGGATGGCCTGCTGGTTGAGATGCAGGCTCTGCAGACTGCCCTGGCGGAGAAGGGGGTTGAGTTTTCCGACGTAATCAAGATGGGGCGTACCCAGCTCCAGGATGCCGTCCCCATGACCCTCGGGCAGGAGTTCGATGCCTGGGGTGTGACAGTTGGGGAGGATATTGCGCGTGTCAGGGAGGCGCAGTCCTTGATCCGGGAGATCAACCTGGGAGCCACAGCTATCGGCACCGGTATTAATGCGCCTCCCGGTTATGCTGAGCTGGTCACTCACAAGCTGAGAGAGCTGAGCGGAGTGCCTGTGGTCCAATCGCCTAACCTGGTGGAAGCCACCCAGGATGCTGGGGCTTATGTACAGCTATCGGGGGTGTTGAAGCGGGTGGCAGTCAAGTTATCCAAGATCAGCAATGACCTGCGTCTGCTTTCATCCGGTCCACGCGCTGGGCTGGGGGAGATCAACCTGCCTCCCATGGCACCCGGGTCAAGCATCATGCCGGGCAAGGTCAACCCGATCATCCCCGAGGTGGTGAACCAGGTGGCCTTCGAGGTGATCGGCAACGACCTGACGGTCACCATGGCGGCTGAAGCCGGCCAGCTTGAGCTGAATGCCATGGAGCCTGTGATTGCCTACAACCTGTTCACTTCATTGGACATGCTCGGGCGTGCCTGTCGCACACTCGTCAATCGTTGCATCCTGGGTATCACCGCCAACCGCGAGCATTGCCGGCAGCTGGTTGAGAACAGCATCGGGCTGGTGACTGCCCTGAACCCATTGATTGGCTATGACAAAGCCAGTGAAGTCGCCCGGGAAGCATTGCGCTCAGGAAAATCAGTGGTGGAAGTGGTGCTTGAAAAAGGTTACCTGAGCCGGGAGGAGCTTGAGCAGGTGCTATCTCCACATAGGATGATCCGCTAAGCCGATCCTGGTCTTTGGGTGTATATTTTGACGATGCAAAGTTAAGGGGTGATGTCGGGTGCTATATCTTTGCTAATACGACTAACCAGGTAAGTAAATAATATGCCGCAGGGTTGTTAGCACCTGCGGCACAGAGTCACTGATTCTTTCTTAAATTTCGATAAATGTTCGTTGGAATTAGATTACGGTACCTACATTAAATATCTCTGCCGGTAGCTCGATGTTGTTAATGGCAAATTTCTCGGCAAATTTCGGGCGTAGGCCGGTGGATTTCAACGCACCGATCACTCTTCCGTTTTGGATGCCGACCTGTTCCCACAGGAAAAGGTCTTGCATAATGATCGTGTCGCCTTCCATACCTTGTACTTCGGCCACATGCACTACTTTACGGGTGCCATCCCGCAGGCGCTCCATGTGGACGATCAGCTCAATGGCTGAAGATACCTGCTCACGGATTGCCCGCAAGGGTAGCTCAAGACCCGCCATCAATACCATCGTCTCGATACGCCGCAGGGTATCGCGCGGGCTGTTGGAGTGGATCGTGGTCATGGAGCCGTCATGGCCGGTGTTCATCGCCTGGAGCATGTCCAGCGCTTCACCGCCACGCGCCTCGCCTACGATGATCCGGTCGGGGCGCATACGCAGCGAGTTTATCACCAGCTGGCGGATGGTGACTTCGCCCTTTCCTTCCACGTTAGACGGGCGTTTCTCCAGCCTACCGACGTGCTCCTGTTTCATCTGCAACTCGGCGATATCCTCGATGGTAATGATTCGCTCGTTACTCGGTATGAAAGCAGATACAACATTGAGCAGCGTCGTTTTACCTGAGCCGGTACCACCCGAGATGACGAGATTTACACGGGCTTCCACGCAGGCCTTCAAGAAGTTGACCAGGGGCGTTGTTAGGGTACCGTTCGCCACCAGATCTTGTGCAGTGAAGGGGGTTTGAGCGAACTTGCGGATGGTCAGCATTGGCCCGATAAGGGAGAGGGGTGGAATGATCACGTTGACACGGTAACCATTGGGCAAGCGGGCATCCACCATGGGGCTCGATTCATCCACACGCCTTCCCAACGGTGCTACGATGCGGTCGACGATGCGCATCAGGTGGGCTTCATTCTCAAATGTAATGCGTGTTTTTTCTACTTTTCCGTATCGCTCGATATAGATATTATCATAGCCGTTGACCATGACTTCTGTGATACTCGGCTCATTGAGCAATGGCTCCAGAGGACCGAACCCCAGGATGTCTGCGATGACCCAATCCAATAGCCGGGAACGCACAGCCCGGGTATACAACAGGTTTTCCTCGGTTAACACCCGGTTGAACAGCGACTCGATCATCTGGTGCATCTGGGGGATGTGTGACAGGTCCACTTCGCCATCCGCTTCAGCGAGCAATCTCCGTTGAACGCGGTCGCGGATCATGTAGGCATCCGCCGTGATATGATCACTTGCACCTACAGTCTTGGCCTCAGCTAAGACATCATACTCAGTTGAGGTCGGCGTGTGCCCGTTTTTAGCTGGTCTATTGGTAAACATAGCACCTACTCCGTTCTATACCATTATGGAAGGATTGGGATCACCAGAGTCGTATTGGGGGTGAGTTTTGGCTGGTTATTAAGATCATTGGCCGATAAGATGGCTGCCACCGTGGTATTGTAACGATGGGCAAGCATCGACAGATAATCACCGTTTTTGACAGTAACTAGCGTCGATTGATCATAGGCTTGTACACGGTTGCGGATCAGGTTTCGATAGGCATAGAACGCACTCTGGTAATTACCGGCATTGGCCAGGTAATCGGCATACATCAAGCTGTCGTTCAACGGACCTTGCAGGTTTATAATGCGCTCCCTTAATCCGATGGTGTTCATCGCCTCCTGGTAGATTTGGACTGCCTGCTGGTAGTGATTGAGCAACCCCTGGGCTTCACCGATCATCACCTGGGCTTCAAAGGCCAGAGCGTCCGATTCTTCCAATTGTTGAGCCAGCACCGCTGCCCGCTGAAAATCTGACAATGCCAATGCATATTCGCCTGAAGCGATATATTCAGCCCCGCGGGCAATGTAAGCATCAAACAGCGTCTGCAGGGCAGTGCCGCTGGCATACCCTGCTTGCTGTTCGATCACAAATTCCAGGTTATCGATGACTGCGCCCCATTTACTGCTGTTGAAATCACTGATTGCCTGGATAAATGTCTGGGCAAGTTGGAATTGCAGCAGAACGTTTGGATCATCAGGTCGGACGCCAAGCGCCAGACTCAGGAAATGTTCCGCCTTTTGCTGGGCATCCAATCCATCCGGTGATTCGGCTAAGGCTGCTTGGGCCTGGCTCACATAATCATTTATGACACCATCCTCGATCACCAATCTGACTTGTGTCCGGGCTGCCAGTGCTTCACGGTCCAGCGGTTTTAGAGACAGGGCCTGCGTGAAGTAATGGTCGACTATCTTCAGGTTTTCAAGGGTGGGCACGGGTGCCAGTAAGAGCTCTTGGGCGGCTTTTATATAACTCTGGAACAGATTTTCCTCCACTTGTGTAGTTTGGAATGACGGATTCATAATGCGCAGGGATTCGTAATTGCTGATAGCATCCTCGTACCGGCCCTCTAAAAACGCCAGATCAGCTTGTTCCAGGACGGAGCTCATTTCTGTCTGCGTTTGCAGGTTTTTTATTTGCAGCGAAACATCCCTGTAATTCGGCATTTCTTCACTGATGCCTTGCAACAACTGCAATGCCTGAGCAGAATCGCCGACCTGAAGCAGGTTCATTGCCTGGGTATACTCCACTTCAATATCTTTCAATGACTGGGCTTGCTGGATGGCTTCAGCCAGACCTGGGTATTCTGCTTGCTTCGCTTTGATCGATTCAAAGCTCTTTAATGCTTCATCTGGCTTGCCAGCAGTCATCAAGCTTTGGGCTGCCCGAAATTCAAAAATTAACTCAGCCTGTTGTACTCCCTGGGCATAGCTGGTTTGTGCTCTGGCGACCTGTCCCTGGATCCATCCAGAATAGGTCATGATCGCTCCCACCAGCAAGATAACGATCACTGTGCCAAGAAAAAACCTTACCGTAAAGGTTTTTATTTTATTCCCACGATTATGCTTGTTCTCTTCTGCCTCATATTCGGAGATGCGGGCACGGATTTCCATTTCTTGCCGTAGGCCTCTCAACTCGGTTGCGGTAGGGAAGGTCTTTTCAACCTCAGCAAGCTTCAATAAGCCTTCCTCCCACCTGCCAACCCGAAAGTGACCCATCGCTTCCTGGAATGCAGGCGAATCCTTGAACGATCCATTATCATTCGGACTCATACTTCCTCCAACAATCTCTTTATCATCCACACAATCACCATTTACACTTATAAAGAATTAAATACTTCCATTAGCGTAGGAATAGCGGGACCTAAGATCACAGCTATCAGTGCAGGGAAGATCAGCAATGCCATGGGGATGAGCATTTTGATCGGCGCCTTCTGGGCTTGTTCCTGTGCTCTATAACGCCGTTCAATGCGCATTTGTTCTGCCTGGGCATGCAAGGTGTCGCTAATACTCATGCCCAACTGCTCTGTTTGCAAGATCAGGGCGACGAAGCTAGCAATTTCTCTGATCTCCAGCCTGTCGGAAAGGTTGCGTAGTGCATCTCGCCGGGTCAGGCCCATCTCCATCTCGCTGATCACCCGTCCAAACTCGCGACCAATAGGAGTATCCCAATATTCACTGACCCGCTGTAGAGATTGGTCAAATCCCAGTCCTGCCGTAGCACATACGCTGAGCATGTCCAGGGCATCGGGCAAGCCTTTCCTTACCTTATTCTGACGGTTGGCCACCCGGCTTTGCAGCCATGCCTTTGGAGCATAATAGAAGAAAATGATGATTAATATACTGACAAGCACATTCAGTGTAGTTGTGCCCCTGCGGTAGAACAGGAATGCCAGGTACACGCCCAACAGAGCTGAAGCTAGGCTCATCCCGTAATATTCTCGAGCGCCCAGGCCCATCGGATTACCAGCGATCATCAGTTTCTTTGAGATGTTTTCGATCGCACCTGCAGGTGTGATCCGGCCGAAGAAACGTCCAATGGCTTTAATAGCCGGGGTGACGATCCGGCCAAAGAAAGAGCCTGTGATGTTTCGGGATTGCATGCGCGGAATATTTTTCTTGCCCTCCAGCACCTGTAAAGGCGTTTCCACGTATTGAACCAGGCGTTTGTTGACGTTGCTTGTCGTCAGCCAACGAACGCCGAGGAAGATAATGGTTAATCCTGCAATACCTAACACCAGGCTTAGTGTGATTTGCATTAAATATTGCATAAACTATACCTCATACATCGATCTTTGCAAATCGTCTTACGGCGAAATTACCGATAATCACCATGAATGCCGCTCCAATTGGGATACACAAGAGGAATGGTTCTGGAGGTCTAAACAGGCGCATCATATAATCGGGGTTAATGAAGAACAGTGCACCTGCCATAGCGATCGGTAAAAAAGTGAGAATAATACTGCCAAATCTTTGTTGGGCGGTGAGCACGCGCACTTCACTGAACAAGCGTACCCGTTCCCGGATGGTATCCGTCACCGCCTCAAGCATGGTCACAATATTTCCACCGACCTGCGAGTTGATGTTGATGGCGGTCACCATAAGATACAAGTCATCATTTTCCATGCGGGCGACCAGGTTGGTCAATGCCTGGCTCAGTGATAATCCTAAGCCAATTTCATGCCTCACCCGGCGAAATTCTTCGGAAGCGGGTGCTTTCAGTTCCTTGCTAACAACCTCGATTGCCTGCGGCAGGCTGTAGCCTGCCCTGACTGCTCCGGTCATCAGCACCAGCACGTCCACCAGTTGCTGGCCGAATGCCAGCCGCCGTTGGGAGATGGCTCGTTTGAGCAGTAATTCGGGGATGAAATATGCAATCGCAGCCAATCCCAACCCAGAAATGACCATCTTCGATATCAAAACGCCCAGCCCGAATGCCACGATGACGCCAGCTACCCTGACCAGCACATATTCTGTCTCAGTGATCGGCCAGTTGGCACTCAACAATTGGAGGTTCAGCTTTTCAGAGGCCAACCCTGAAAGCATATTATTCATCCGCAGACGAAAACGAATAAATCCCACTCGTCGCCGCTGACCCGCCTGGGCAGGATTGGCTTCCTCGGGCAATGAGACGTAGGTAGCCAGCCTGGAGCCGATATCTTGGCCAGCATAAAAGATATCCCGCAAGCCATAGATCACCAGCCCATAGGCGATCAGTATAATGACCAGGATGAATAGAATCAGTCCGATAAATAAGGTAAAGGTTGGCATTCCGTAATTCCTACTTTAGCGGCTCCATGCTAGCCCAGGCGGCTGGAGGCCATCAACAGGTCACGCCCCGCCTTTTCACCCGCTACTGGAGCAGTTTCATGGCTGAGCTCCCTGATCTTGATCGCTGAGAGGTTACGCGCCAGCTGCTGGATCGATTTACTGGCTATGCTCCTGGGGTAATAGACCAAAAATGGGATGCCCCGGTTGATGCTGCGTAAAACGTTTGCTGGATCATTCGCCACCTGATGATAGATCTGATTATGGAGCACGGTTTCAATGTCTTTCAGCTTCACGCCGCCCTCAACACCTGCCTTGTTCAAGATCATCAGGATCTTCTCTGTCGGATACGAGAGTGAACGGCTGAGCTGTAAGAAACGGCTGGTGTCATGCAAGGAAGCCAGATCGGCTGTGGTCACCAGGCCAATGCGGTCGGTTGCATCCATCAAGGTCACCGATATGTCGTTTAATTGGCCACCAGCATCAACCACGATGTAATCATAATAGCGTGACACGCCAACAAATATATTGTATATATCCTCAGCCTTGATACCCTGGGCAATCTGGACATTTGAAGGAGCGAGAAGTACATTGATTCCCGAAGGGTGAGGGGCTACAACGTCGCGGATCAGTGCCTCATCCAGGCTGTTGGCATGGGGGATCAAGTCGGATAAGGCATTCTGCACCTTGAGGTTGAGCATCACTTCCAGGTGACCAAAAAATACTTTCCCTTCAAATAGCAGCACTTTTTTGCCGGTCTCCTCTGCCAGGGCAATGGCTGTGTTGGTTGCAATGGAGGTTACTCCTGTACCTCCTCGTGGGCTGAAGAATGTGATCGAATGCAATGGTCGGGTCGCTTCAGGTGCCTGGGTTGGAACGTAGGTCTGGGTTTGTTGCCGGCGCCCTTCTAGCTCAGACACCCGCCGTAAGGTACTGACCAGATTGATCTGTGAGAACGGGGCGATGAGGAAAGCGCGTGCCCCAGCTAGCATAACCTGCTGGGCAATTAAAGGATCATTACTCGGTAAGATTGCAACCACTGCCGCGGTCGGGAATTGCAAGGCCAGGTCATCGATGATATCCATGGTTGTTTCGTTCTCAAGCTGCGAATCTACCAGCAAGATATCAGGCTCAGCGGTTCGGATCTGCCTGGCCAGCATCTCCTTTGACAACAAAACATCCACCAGGGTGAATTCTCCCTGTGTAGAACTAATCGCTTCTGATATCTGTTGCTGTGTTGGGCCTTTGTCACATAGCGCAATTACACGAATTGATTTATTTGCTGGGCTCATTGTCGCTCACCTCTGTAGAAAACTGTGCTTAATGAAAATAACCATTGGATATTTTTAGCTGAATCATCGAGGAGCCTGCAGTTGGAAGCGCTGCAACAGATATTCCTCTGTAACCGGGCTGACCTCAAACAACTGGCTCGATGTTGGAGAGCGCAGGACGAGGGTAAAGTTCGCACCGCTGTCGATCATATGCTTTAGCACAAGTGCATCCTGAGCATTTAATGCCAGTAAGTAGGCGCGCACCCTGATATCCTGCGGGCTTGGAGTCGGTTGAGGTTGACCAGACGAGCCAGAATCAGCGATCACGTCAGCCACAATGGCAGAAATCTGCACTCGCTGGAACGAATCAAAGGTGAACGTACGTGGTTCAGGCTCCTGTTCAGTTCCAACAATGGTAATATTGGTGGGAGTGACAGCCACCGTCATGGTTGCGAAGAGATCAATATTATCTCCACGTTGCAAGATACCCAGACTGGTCATTAAGTCACCCGGTTGGAATGCCATTAAGACCTGGTCATCACCGATGATATAACCAATATCGTGTGCAATGTTGGTTGGGTCTGCCAGGTGGTGCTGGAGCACCATTTCACCCTGGATGAGGTGCACAGCGGCGATTTTGCCGAGGGCCGATTCGATGGAGAGTAGGGCATCGCGGGGCACCAATGTCACCGGGATGGTTGCGGTTTGCAAATCTTCCCGGGTCAATACCGTTCCAACCGCCAGATCGCGGGTGGTGATGACGACATCCGTGGTCGCTTCCACGACCGCGGTTGGCTGCGCGGGTGGGGCAAAGCTTTGCTTCAACACCCGGTTGATCGCCAGGATGCCAAGCCCGATCAACCCAATGCCCACGATTGCGATCAGGATTCCGATGAGAACGCGACGATTCAAGGTAGCCCTCCTGGGTTACAGGTTTTATTGCTAATTTGCAAATGCTATGCAAACTGATGCATTAAATATACCAGAAAGTGGGCATATTTAGATTAGTTGTTGCTTTCATTTGTGAAGGGTACCAATAATTAATCTCTTAACAATTAAAGAGTAAATAGCTATTCTTATTATTTAGATATCAAAAAAAGTTGGTCCAAACCTCTACCTGACCAGGACCACTGTGAAAGTGCCGGTATCATACCAATCACCCGGACCGCCAAAACCACCGAGGTTGTCGCGCACAAAATAGCCCTCGATCGTTTTATCGTTATCGTCGATAGAGGGATTTAATGGACCAGATCCGTCTGGATCAGTGGCTGCCACCTTATGCCCATAGCAGCTTTTATCCGATGGAGATAGGAAATATCCTGCTTCAGGGGTGGTTTTATTCTTACCGGTCTGAACACACGTTATGTGAAATGCCGAAAAAGAAATCACATGGAAATTGAGTGTGCTGCTGGTGATCAAGTCTTGTATGTCGATTGATCCAGCATTACAGTAACTGGTCGTTTCAGGGTTCAGAATTGTTGGCAAGCCGTTACAAACTTTGTTAAACACCGGTAGGATCACAACTTTTCCTACGAGGGCATCAGCTGTTGAGTGAAATATACTGGTAGCCACACCACTTTCTTCAGGCAACCAGGTATGGACTGCAATCTCTGGAGGGTCTACCGCTCCAGTGATCCAGTCTTTTAGCTCATTTGCCCCACCACCGCTGCCATCTAAATCTAGCCAGCTGCGCGAGCCCCCAGTTGCCAACTCATCCACGCAATCGTTGTCCAGATCGCAATCGATCTTCGTGAGATCTGCCGGAGCGCAGGTCGGGGGCGTGCCTGGGGGACTGCACTCCAGGTCATTCTGAGTATAACAGGTCGGGTCAGCTGGGTCACAGTTTTTATTCTTTTCTTTAACTTTAACTGAATCCATCAGCACATAAGTGCATTTTAAACCCGTCGGATCGGATGCCGTTCGGCACGGGCCGACATCCTCGGTGCATTTAATTTCTCCCACAACATTTTCACGGCACGACCAGGCAACGGGTAGCACGCCCACACCGGGAGGGCGGCAGGCCGCTTCGGCTACTGCGCGGGGTGCCACTTGAGGGTAACCAATCACACTTGCGAAAAAAGTGTCCTTTGTGACGGTTGCGGTCACCACCACCGTTGCTGCGGTAATATTGGCATTCACCTGGGCATAATTATCGGCCCCGTTATAACCTGCATAGTCCTTGGCTTTTTGGATTGCTGCAGTAACCACTCCAGCATCATTCCGATGTTGGCATAAGTACTGCGCCCCAGCCAACGCCCCTGAATCGGCTGCATTTTGAGCTTGCCGTTTGGCTGCGTAGGCATTCCCACCATCAAGCACCAGCGCCAGGATGGCAATAAAAGCCAGGAACCCGATGACTACCAGTACTAAGGTTTGTCCGCTTTCCGAAAAAAGCTTCTTGTTCATCATTCATCCTCACTAGTATTCACAATAACGAATGATTACGGTAATGCTTCCAACTTCATTGTGGCTTCACCTTTTATGGTTATCTTGCCACCTGAGATGAAATTGGATACGAGCGGTGTTGCCGGGAAAAAATCATAGTTTACATAGACAGTGACATGTGGCGGTGGAAAGCTGGAAGTATCTTCCGGAACAACCACATCAATAGATACATCGGAAACCTGTAAACCCAAGCCCACGGCATAATTGACCGCTTTTCCCTTCATACCAGCCTCGTCCGCTGGATGAACGATACCATACCGAGCTGCTTCTCTGGCTGCATTGTGTACAGAGCTTGAATAATAGACTGCCCGACCAAGGTCAAAAACCATCACAGCCATCAATAGAAAGGCTGGAATGATTAAGGCAAACTCCACGAGTGATTGACCCTTGTTACTCGATTTTTGCTGATTCTTCACGGTTTCATCATCTCCACTGACCTTCCAATCGTAAGCGGCTGGGAGAACAATATCCCCAAAATCAAGTCATGGGCATACGTAACGCTAACCCGGATGGGTTCCTCCACCAGACAAGCTTTTAGTCCGGCATCGGTTGTTACCGGGGTGTAGGCATTGCCACAGGCGATGGTGATCGAGGTGATTTTATCCGGATCAACAAGTGTCGATGTGCCCACCTCGGTGACTACAGTTGAGTAGATTTGATTCACTGTGGTTGTGTCGGGCGTGAAGGTATACACTCTGACACCTTCGCGTGCTGCATTAGAAATGGCGATATAGGCAAAAAAAGCCCTTCCAAGCTCGAAGATTCCCAGCACGATAAGCACCATCAACGGCAAGATCAGGGCAAACTCAACCATACTTTGCCCCAAAGATTTCTGATTCATTAATTTGTCTTTACCAGTCATCATTTATTAATATACACAACTCGCGATAATCGGCATTCTCAAAAAACGCTCCCCCAATCGACGCGGAATATCATCTATCCAGACACCAGTATTAACCTTTACCAGTAATATTTCCCGTCAGATCGGGTGAGCAGCCACGTCCCTTGTACGCAAAAATTATATCATTGCGGTCTAACAATTATACTAACAAATCTGATAAGGAAATAAGAACTAGATTAAACAAATCCCTTTGATTATTGTTGTAAAATATAGTAGGTTATTTCCTTGTCATCATATAAAACGGATTTTTATGTTTTCGGTTACAGTGCAACCTCGGAAAGGAAGGGATTATGTATTCGTTAGATAGTCACAGGGAGTTGCTGGATGCAGTCTGGCGCCTGGCTTATATTGCCGAATATCGAGAAGGTAACAACCTTTCCCATCTGGAGCGTATCAAGGGTTATGTACAGGTTCTCGGGCGCGGGATTGGCCTGACCCAAAGTGAATACCAGCTGATCGCCACTGCTTGCCAGTTACATGATATTGGCAAAGTCGGCTTACCAGAGTCCTTATTGCTCCAGCAGGGGCAGTATTCCGAAACCGAGCTGCAGAAGATCAAGCGCCATACGATTATCGGCGCGGAGCTGCTGAGTAACTCCACCTCTCCCTTGCTGCAAGCAGCGGAAACCATCGCCCTGAATCATCATGAGCGCTGGGATGGATCGGGGTATCCACAAGGGATCAGTGGGGAGGAAATCCCGCTTAGTGCACGCATGTGTGCCCTTGCAGATGTCTTCGACGCTCTCACAACTCCCCGCCCATATAAAAAGGAAATATCGCCGGAAGATGCCTCTCGCTTGATTAGCGGCGCGGGTGGATCGTTATTTGATCCCCAGCTGGTGGAAGTATTTGGGGCCGAGCTTCCTGCGTTTCTTAAGGTGAAGAAAACTGTCGAGAAACGCTGAAAAGGTAGTTCAGTAAATCTATTTATGGATTGGGGGTAGGAGTTTCAGTCCCGGTCGCCCGGCTCGTCACCAGGTACCAGTTGGTGACGTGGTTGAATCGGTCAGCCGGTTCAAGGATCGGCCCTATGCTGATCCCGTTGACATCATTGCTTACTGCGTAAGTATAAACAGGATAGTACAGGGGAAGGGCAGGCAGCTCCTGGCTCCAGCGCACCTGGAAATTATTATATAAACGCTCCCGCACTTCGAGGTCGGTTGTGATGCGGGCCTGTTCCAGGTATTCACTTGCCTGGCGATCATCCCAATTTGAGTAATTTTGCCCGCTGGAGATCTGCGTCTGGTGCCAGAAGGGATAGGGATCAGGATCTGGTGTTTGTGACAGGTTCAGATCTACCAGGGCTGCCTGGTAGTTCCTTGTATCGAGGTGCTCTGCAACCAGCTGATCATAAGGCATGGCAGTCAGCTTAACCTGTACTCCCAAGGAAGCCCAATCACGCCGGATGGCATCTGCCAGTGCCTGGTGTGCCCGGTCATCCGGGAAAAGCAGCTCAAAGGATAACGCTGTTCCATCTTCATTGGTGCGTGTCTCCCCGCCTTCCGCGGGGATGGTGTAACCGGCTTCACGGAGCAGCGAGATCGCTTCACTTGGGTTGTAAGCATAGTGTGTGATGCCGTCATAATAAGCCCAAGTGCCTGGGAAAATTGGACCATCAGCCAGGATAGCCTGACCACTCTGCAGGTTATCGATCATCCCTTGACGATTCAAACCCTGCATCAGTGCCATGCGGACGTTAACGTCCTGGAAGAATTTCGCTTGCGCATCATCCAGGTTCAGCAGGACCATCGACATGACCGGCAGGCGCGTGGTATATAAGCTCAGTCCGCTTTCAGCGAGGACTTCGGGGAGGATATCAGCAGTTACTTTTCCAATTCCAGCTATCTCGCCTGCCTGGTAGGCTGCGTACGCGGCCGGTGTGTCGGGAAAATAGCGCAATGCGATCTGGTCGATAAAAGCCGGTTGAGGTACGTAGTCTGTATATGCAGAAAGCACAACACCGGTAACTTGCCCGTCGCCGGTGATCAGGTGGTCGAAACGGTATGGGCCGGTGCCAACCGGTTGCAAGTTGAAGGGATTGTCGATCAGGTCAGCCATGCTCAAGTCACCAAGCAGGTGTGAAGGAAGCAAGCCGAAGGTCAGGTAATCCAGGAATGGTGCATATGGCTCTGGCAGCTTAAATTGCACGGTCTTGTCATCCAGGCGAATGACTTCAATCTGCTTCCAGAATTCACGCAGGTCAGCCGGTAGGGGCGAGTCGTCTGAGCTCATCGTTTGGATCGTATAAATTACATCGTCACTCGTGACGGGCTCGCCATCGTGCCAGGTGGCGCTTGGGTTTAATGAAAAGTTGTAGATTGTACCATCTCTGGAAATACCCCATGAAGTAGCCAGATCAGCCTGCGGGAGGCCGCGCTCGTCGATCCTCAACATCCCACTAAAAATCAGGTGGTCTACATCCCGGTCAGCTTCATTGTAATAATCCAGCACCGGGTTGAGGCGCATGAAGGTGCCAACAATTCCTTCTGTGTATATACCCCCGACTGCTGGTTGGACCACCGGTACGTTTACAGGCTGTAAGTTGCTTGGCCTTTGCTTGATCAGCAGGATTGATATAGCTGCCAGTGCAATAATCGCGATCAATAATGGCCAGCGAAGTTTTTTCATGGGATCAATCTTATCATGGGTCAAATAATGATTAAAAATAAAAAGCGCTTCAGTTCAGCTGCCGAGTATTCACATTCAATTCGGCAGCACACCTCTGCGCTTGGGTTGGCTTCAATTATGATACTTTAACTGAAATGATTGCCAGGGTAAAGAATAACACACTCAAAACGATGGTTACATAAAAAAGCGTCTTCTCAACGCCTCTTCGAGCAGTGAAGATACCGCCCGTGTCTGCACCGGTCAAGCCGCCCAAACCTGCACCCTTGCTTTGCATAATAACGCTCACAATCAGCGCTACCGATATAATAATCAATGAAATGTCTACAACGTTGACCACAACCTGCCTCCGAACAATCGTTAATGTCTCAGCTTCAGTAGTTAAGCTTGCGGATTATACCTTCGGTTGGTTGAATCGTCAAATCAAATGGTAAGTTTCATCTGTGTGTATTATTCTTCCAACTCGTTCGAGCATTATTCCTGGCAGAAATTCCATATATAATAAGTTACGATCCTGCGATATTGAGTCGATATGCCAGAAATCATTCTGAACCTGCATATGCATACCCGTTACTCCGATGGGAGTGGTACGCATGCTGGTATTGCATCTGATGCAATGAAGGCAGGCATTGATGCGCTGATCGTCACTGACCACAATGTTTGGGTAAATGGCCTGCAGGGATATATCAAGGAGGCCGATCGCCAGGTCCTAGTAATGGTCGGGGAGGAGATCCATGACCAGGCCCGCGATCCTCAGAAAAACCACTTGTTAGCTTTCGGTGTGAATCGAGAGCTGGCAACCTATGCTTACGACCCCCAGCTGCTCATTGATACTATCGCTAAAGCGGGTGGTCTGGCATTTATCGCCCATCCAGTGGACCCTGCGGCTCCATCGGTACATCAAGGCGATATCTCATGGGTGGATTGGAATGTGCATGGATACACCGGGATTGAACTGTGGAATGGCTTTTCGGAATTCAAGCCCCGCATCAAGTCGTTTTTGCATGCCCTGTATTATGCTTACAACCCACAGCGCATCAACTGCGGCCCGCTGCCTGAAGTGCTGCTACGCTGGGATGAATTGCTGGCTACGGGCAAACGCGTGGTCGCCATTGGGGGTGGCGATGCCCATGCCAATCGCCTCAGCCTCGGGCCATTGCACCGGACTATCTTTCCGTATGAATTCCATTTCAGGGCGATCAATAACCATGTCTTCGTACCACGCCCGCTTGGTACAGATAGTTCATCAGATATCAGCATGGTCTTGGATGCGCTTCGCCAGGGACACTGCTTTATCGGTTACGACCGGCCTGCACCCACACGCGGATTCCACTTCACTGCCCGTGGAATGGAACGGACTGCCGAGATGGGCGATGAGCTGAGCGGTAAAGGTGGTGTGACCTTCCAGATCCGCCTGCCCAGGATTGCGGAATGCATATTATTGAAGAATGGCGTTCCTGTACGCACCTGGCATAAGCATGAATTGTGCACGTATATAACATCAGATCCAGGAGTGTACCGGGTGGAGGTGTATATCGAATATTTGGGGAGGAAAAGAGGTTGGATCTATAGTAATCCGATATATGTGAGGTAAGATAAATAAACCGATAGCACAAGAAACTGAAGTACTCGTTAAGCAACTCACTCTTCTTGACCCCATTGTCATACCTCTGCTTTTTGGTTTTTTCGTCTAAATGGAATTGGAATATATTTTTTCGCTAAATAGGGGAAGTATAGGAAATCTCAGATCGGGCATAAGATTACACCGAAACTGGCTTGGCGGGAATGGCTCATATTTGCCGTATTAACTCAATATTGATCCCAGCGCAGTTCCTCATCCATTTACGATCGTCTTGATAACGATGCCCTTCACTTCACAATTCGATTAACAACTCTGTGAGGTCATTCTTAATGATTACGCAACCTTTTTTCTGT
>PQAL01000007.1:0-10376 GCA_003105035.1 Anaerolineales bacterium
TGGGGGTAGTACGTCTTTAGGTCTTAGGAGCCTCTCGGTGGAAATTCCTCGCAGACAATTTTCCACGAAAGTACCGAGAGATCTAACCACAAACACAAAACCTACTGCGGAGGATTGGATGGACTCAGAACAAGGTGTGGGAAGGTTGCTAACAGCTGAAGATGTTGCGACGAAATTACAGATCTCGAAGAGTTTTGCTTACCAGTTAATGAAAAGTGGGGAGATCCGAATGGTCAAGATCGGGAAGTGTAGCCGCGTGACAGAACCTGATCTGGCTGAATATATTGAAAAATGCAAGCTCAATGGATAGGTGTGATATGCGAAACAATGCTAAAATGATTCCGTATCATCGCACCTTAACAACCAAATATTGCGGGTCGCCTTTCCTTTATTACTTCCAAAGAGAAAGGAGATAAAGGAAATGGCAAAACGACGAGGAAATAACGAGGGGTGTCTGACCCACCGAGAAAATGGTACCTGGCGTGCTTCTATAACATTGCAAGGTAAAAGGTTAACCAAAACTGTCAAGACTCGGCAAGAAGCGTACGCTTGGATCAAACTAACGCAACAGCAAATAGAGACCGGGCTGACCTATGCCAGCACGAAGCTAATCATGACAGAATTTCTTGGGGAGTGGATCGAGACCGAGCAAGCAATTTTGAAGCCGTCAACCTGGTCCCATTACCAACAGCTTATCCGCCAGCATATCTCTCCACGGATTGGCAGGATCACGCTGAAAGACCTTAAAACTGAGCATATCCAGGGGCTATACAACCGGCTAAACAAAGAAGGGATTGGAGCATACACCATCCAAAAGACCCACACACTGCTACATAGCTCGCTGGAATTTGCTGTAAAGATGGGTACCATCCCGCGCAACCCTGCCAGCTATGCCAAGCCACCGAAAGCACCTGAAAAGGAAATGCAGATCCTGAATGAAACCCAGGCAAATCAGTTCTTGGTATCGGCTCTGGAACACCGTTGGAGTGCCCTATTTCACCTGGCGATGGTGACAGGGATGAGGCAGATGGAGCTGCTTGGGCTGAAGTGGGAAGACCTAGATTGGCTCAGACAGACAATAAAGGTCGAGCGTCAATTAGTACGGACAAACGGGAAAAATGTCGAGTTCAGCACACCAAAGACTAAGTTTGGTAAGCGATCTCTCAAACTTGCGGGGAATGACATTCAGGTGTTGAGAAGGCATTCCGAGAGACAGCAAGCATTGCGCGTGAAGGCTGGTAAAAAATGGGTGGAGAACGGCTTGATATTTACCAACTCTGTTGGTGGTCCGATCAATCCACGCAATTTGCTCAGAGAGTTCACTACACTTCTAGCTGCAGCTGGTTTACCGAGAATACGATTTCACGATCTCAGGCATACGGCGGCAAGCCTGATGCTGAACCATGGCATACCACCTCTAATCGTATCAAGAAGATTGGGGCATTCCAGGGTGTCAATAACTCTTGACATCTACGGGCACCTGATCCCCGGCATGCAGACCGAGGCCGCCAGCCTGATCAGCGATCTTGTAACACCATTACGAATTGTATCAAATTGTACCCAAACTGTACCCGAACTGTACCCAGTTGAAATTGACCAAATAACCACCCCCCAGATATAGAAAAAACTGCAGGAAACCCGCAGTTTTGGTCACATATAGTGTGGGCGGAATAGGACTCGAACCTACGACCTCCTCTGTGTAAGAGAGGCGTTCTGACCAACTGAACTATCCGCCCGACGGGCTGATTATACCTTATTTCCTTTGCAACTTTGTAAGCACTCTCCACCAACCATCCGCAAATTCGTTTGCATTTCTAGGGTACTTTATGATACACTTTGTATTAAAAAATGATGAGTTTGGAGAGGATTATGACCTACGAAGAACGAATCCGTCGTGATCGCCCTAACATGTCCAAAAGCTTCGCCAAACTGGCAGATTTCCTGCTTGATTCTTACATCCAGGCTTCGTTTATGACTGCCAGTGAGTTGGCCCATGCCTTGAACCTCGATGCGGCAACAGTAGTCCGCTTCTCGCAACATCTGGGTTATAAAGGTTACCCTGAGCTGCTGCGTGAGATCCGTGACAAGGTCAGACGTAATCTTCTCTACCATCCCCAATCCGAAGGTGAGCTCGATTCTCTCCCCGGGGTTGTGACGGCTGCCCTGGAGAACTTACGCCAGGAGCTCGACCAGATGCGCCTCATGCTGGATATCAGTTCCATCGAGAAACTGGTCAATGAGATTGGAAATGCCCGGAGAATCATCCTCCTGGTCGAGTCACCTGCTCAACCAGCCGCTTATAATCTGGTATATTTCTTGGAACAAGGTGGCTTTCCGATTTATATCGCCCGCCCGGGGGTGATTGATTTCGCCCGCACGGTGCACACCGCCTCACAACAAGATTTACTCCTGGCCATCGATGTCACCGGCCAATCGCCTTTTATCGCCCGCTCGCTGGCTGAGGCGAAAGCTCGCAAGATTCCCACTGCAGCCATCGTCGGGGCAGCCTCACTACCAACTGCACGCTCTGCTAGCGTAGTCTTGGCCGCATCCGAACATCCTTCCTCAACCAGTGGTATGATCGTGATCAGTGCGATCATCTACATCCTGGTTGAAGCCCTGCATTGGTCATTCTCACAACGCTTCTCAGGTGCCGAGCAGGCAATTTCGGATCTGGCGACGCGCATCCAGGAATCAGAAAACTAAAGCATATCCCATGCGTCTTATACGTTATCGCAAAAATTCTGAGCCACCTCAATATGGTTGGGTAAATGATTTAATTATTGGGCAGCTAGTGGGCTCACCATTTGGCGAATACCAACGCCTGGAAGCGACGCTTCCCTTGGATTCGGTCCAACTTCTTGCTCCCATCCTCCCAGGCAAGATCATCTGTGTTGGGCGGAATTATACTGAGCACATCAAAGAGACTAATGCGGAGGTTCCGACGACACCTCTACTCTTTCTCAAACCTCCCTCTGCAGTAATCGGTCCCAACCAAACCATATTCCTACCACCCCAATCCGAGCAGGTCGACCATGAGGCTGAATTGGCAGTTGTCATTGGCAGACGAGGCCGTTGGATCCAGCCCCCTGACGCCGGAAATTATATCTTTGGCTATACCATCGGCAACGATGTCACCGCCCGCGACCTGCAACGCAAAGATGGGCAATGGACACGCAGTAAGGGTTTCGATACCTTCTTACCGCTGGGTCCCTGGATCGATACCGACATTAACCCGTCAGATACAATGATCACCTGCCATGTCAATGGTCAGCTCCGCCAGATGGCATCCACGCGCGATATGATATTCCATATTGACCAGCTGATCGCCTATGTATCCTCCATCATGACCCTGGAGCCAGGCGATGTGCTCATGACGGGAACTCCTGCCGGGATCAGCCCACTCCACCCAGGAGATACAGTGGAAGTTTCCATCGAAGGTATTGGCAAGCTGTGTAACACAGTGGCGGTGGAAGTTCAGTCTTAATCATTTTGGTTATGAAGCTAGATATCCACACCGGCGTGATTACCATCGTTGCCCTGCTTTCTGTATTGGCAGCATATGGGCTATGGGCTGGTATTCGCTCGATTCGCAAGGCACGCACTCTCAAGTTCTTCCGTATGCGCCGCGATCGAATGGTGACGGGCTGGAGGATGGTTGCCCTGTCCATCGTCTTAATCCTGGTCGCCATTTTCGCCAGACGTTTCGCCGAGCCTATCGCCTACCGTTACTTTCCACCCACGGTTACGCCTACCCACACACCCACGATCACACTTACCCCTACCATCAGCCTCACCCCCACCATCACTCAGACGCCTACGATCACACCCACCCCGTCAGTGTCGGATACGCCGACCATAACGCCCACGCCTCATATGCCGTTGATTATCGAGGAAAAATTTTCCAGCACAACCACACCTAACCCAGAAGCGGTCTTTAGCCCGCTCCAGTTCGCAACTGCCCTGGATAAAGACTATCTCCCGATAGAACCGAACACAGTCTTCCAAAACCCGGTTGGCCATCTTTATGCGCAATTCACCTACGACAAGATGACCCCTGGGGCACAGTGGACTGCTCTGTGGTATTACGGTAGCCAGCTGGTTTATTATGAAACCGAGCCGTGGGACGGCGGGACCGGAGGCATTGGCTATACGGACTGGAATCCTGAGCCATATCTATGGCTGGCGGGTGAATATGAGGTGCAGATTTTTGTGGGCAACAGCTGGAAAACCTCCGGGCGCTTCACCGTGGAAGGCTCGCCACCCACTGGTGTGCCAAGTGCCACACCTTCACAAACGCTGACGGCTTCCCCCACACCCCGCCCGTCAGATACGCGCATGCCCACAATAACCACCACACCCAGCCCCGTGCGAATCACACCCACGTTTACCGCAGCCTACACCCTCGCCCCTACACCCACCAAGACTCCACCCACGCCTTCCGCCACGCATGCCCCAACCGCCACCGAGATAACACCAAAACCGTGATAGCAGGGAGTTAAAATAATCCAGGCGTCTCCGCCTGGGTAAAAAACTTCACCTCAAGGTATAAAATGCTAGTTCAGGAGTATAAGAACTGGGCAACTTCTGCAGCCACATGGGCATTGTTACGCAGCAGCCCCAGGTTCGCTCGCAGGCTGGCTCCACTGGTCAATTCGCTTACCCTGCTCAGCAGGAACGGGGTCACAGCCTGCCCGTGGATCCCTTGCTGCTGTGCTTCACCCAGAGCGATATCAATAAATGCTTCGACAGCCGATCGCTCCATGGCCACCTCAGCCGGTGGAGGAACTGCCAGAAGTACCGCACTCTGCTGACCAAGCTTCCAATGGGCTTTCGCAAGCTCGGCAACTTCATGGGCGGTCTCAACCTGTGCACCCACACTCATTCCACTGCTCAGAGAGAAGAAAGCTGGAAAATCTTGCGTTTTATATCCGATCACAGGCACACCATTCGTCTCCAGCACCTCGAGGGTCGCTGGGATATCCAGGATGGCCTTCGCGCCGGCACACACCACCACCAGCTGAGACCGGGCTAGCTGTTGAAGATCAGCAGAAATATCAAAGGGTGCTTGCCTATGCACACCACCGATTCCCCCGGTGGCGAAAACCTTAATTCCCACTGCCTGAGCGATTGCCAGGGTGCCTGCAACAGTCGTCCCACCCCATTTATGGCTGGTGACCACAAATGCAATATCCCTGCTGCTAACCTTGAGGATATCTTTCCCCTGTGCTAATTGATCCAGTTGATTGGGTTCTAGACCAACGCATATCCTTCCATCCAGGATGGCTATCGTCGCCGGTAAACATCCAGCAGCACGGATTTCTGTTTCCAGGCTCCTGGCGAGATCCAGGTTCTCAGGGAACGGCAATCCATGGGTGATCACGGTCGATTCGAGGGCGACAATAGGCTTTCCATCCTTTAGAGCCAGGGATATTTCCGGGTGGATATTGAAATATTCCTTAATGAAGCTGGTCATAAAGCCTCTCTAAAGATAGGTCAGGGAAGACTGCCCCGCGATAAGCCATGGTCAAGGATTCAGCGGCCACCCCCAACCGGACGGCGTCATCGATGGGCATCTCATTAAGCAGGCCGAACAAAACAGCTGCGGTGAGTGCATCTCCTGCACCAGTCGTATCAATGATATCTGTATTCACCGGAGGCACATATCCACTTGTCTCAGATGTTGCATAACATACACCGGCTCCATCCATGGTTACAATCGCGATCTCAACTCCATTACTTACCAGGCACTTGGCTGCATTGATGGCTTCACGGCGAGTGGTTGGTTCAGATTTCCGATCACAAAGGAAGGCCGCCTCTCTGAAATTTGGAACCACCATGTACATCCTGGATAAGTAAGGGATCAGTTTACCTGCCAAATGCTGTGAGGTTGGATCAGCACACACCGGCAACTTTAACCTCCTGGAAATCGACATGATGGTGCGGGTGGATTCCTTGGAGAGGTTAGTATCGATAAAAACCATCGAGGCTTGCTCAAACAGATGCTCCTGGTTGTGGATATAGCTTGGCGAAAGCTCAGCCAGCAACCTCATATCATCCAGGCCGTACTCAAGCTTGCCAGCTTCATTAACGACCGCCAGGTAGGATCCTGTAGGAAAGTCAGATGAGCGTAAGACTGCCTCCACATTCGCCCCCACGTCTATCATTTCTCTGATCAGTCGATCGCCCGTATCATCCTCCCCCACGACGGTCATCAGGGTGACAGGTGTGCCTAAACGAAGCAGGTTTTCTGCCACATTGCGGGCAGTCCCGCCAAATGAATGGCGGATTTGGGCAGGATTGGACGTATGGGGTATGAGCTTACTTTTGATCTTCCCAACCATATCCCAACCAGCAGCGCCAATTACCAGAATTGGCATTTCTGAGGAAGTGGTGTGGTCATCCAGCATCGTTGTTTCTCACATAGGAATTGCATGGATATTGTACCGGAAATTTTATTATTTTGTATCTCCTGAACAACACGATAATTTGGAATACTTTATGCATCAATCTTAAGCTGCATACGGAAGAGATATCTATAATAAAAAATACTAATAGGAATCTCAACAACCAGTCATGCATAATATTGATAAAATTACCCTTTGGAACCTATCGGAGGTAAAAAATGACCAACTTTCCGGGTAAGGGCAGGGTAGCCCTGATTAAAACTACCCCTGAAACAATTTTTGATGACATCGAGCGCTTGATGAAATTAGCGGGTTTCGAGCAAGCCCTGCCGGATACACAACGGACTGGCTTGAAGATAAACATCTCCTGGCAAACCTGGTACCCGGCATGCTCCTCCACACCCTGGCAAATCGAGGGGGTGATACGGGCGTTGAATCATGCTGGTTATGAAGACCTGGTCGGTGTTCACAATGACACTGTGGTAGTCAATACTGCCAATGCTGAAGTGAACAATAAACATAAGCTGATCACTGAAAAATATAACGTGCCGTGCATCTATACCTACGACCTCTCCGTCAGGTGGGTTGAATACCGGCCTAAAACGCCGTTCCTGGTTTTGGATAAGATTTTCCCGGAGGGGCTGTTCATTCCCGAACCGATGATCGGGATGAATATCATCCACTTGCCGACTGTTAAAACTCACGTGTTTACCACCATTACCGGTGCAATGAAAAATGCATTTGGTGGACTGCTGGGCCGTAATCGTCATTACACGCATGGCCTGATCCACCAAACCCTCGTCGACCTGCTGCAGATCCAACAGGATATCCACCCAGGGATTTTTGCCGTGATGGATGGCACCTTCTCCGGAGATGGACCCGGCCCACGTGCCATGCGCTGGCACGAAACGGATGTGCTTCTCGCTTCTGCAGACCAGGTCGCTATCGATGCCGTGAGTGCCAAACTTCAAGGTTTTGACCCGCTGAGCCTCCCATTCATTCGGATTGCCCATGAAAAAGGGATGGGGGTGGGTGATCCACGCCAGATCGAGATTGTCGGGGAACCAGAAATCGCCGCCACGAGCTGGGGTTTCATCCAGGAAGATACCTTTGCCAGTCGCGGCCAGAAAATGATCTATCATGGCTGGCTGCACTCCTTTGAAAAACCATTGCTGCGTAGCCCCCTGGTGCCCTGGGCATATTTTGCGAGTAATTTCTATCACAACGTTTACTGGTATCCATTTGTCGGGCGCAGGCGTGTGCAGGCTGCCTTGCAGACCAAGTGGGGGAAACTGTTCCAATCATATGGCGATGGCAGCGTGGTTATGCCCGGGATGGAGCCCAAGACTGTCATTCAGGCGGGTGTAGCCATTGGTGTAGCTACTTCAATCCTGGCAGGGCTATTGGTTAATTTCCTACGCGGGAAAAAACGCAGATAATTGGGTAAATAACTCAAGTAAACAACCATGACCGAACCAGAATTGGTGAAGGCTGAATTTCACTGCCATACTGGACAATCGAAAGATTCACTTGTCACCCTAGACAAGCTGATTGCAACATGCCACAAGAAAGGTATCCAACGATTAGCCGTCACAGATCATAACTCGCTTGATGGCGCGCTACATGCCCAACAGCTAGATCCTGCGTTGATCATTGTTGGTGAGGAGATAATGACCCTCCAGGGTGAGCTGCTGGGATACTTCCTGCAAGAAGCGATACCGGCTGGCTTATCTGCCCAGGAGGCGATTGAACGGCTTCGGTCACAACGAGCCTTCATATCAGTGTCTCACCCGTTTGACACGTTGCGAGCCGGACACTGGAAAATTGAGGATTTGACAGAGATTGCCTCACGTGTGGATGCTATCGAGGTTTTCAACTCTCGCTGCATGGATAGTAAGGCTAATACCCAGGCTGCTGAATTTGCAAAACACCATAACTTACCTGGCACAGTTGGCTCAGATTCGCATACCCTGAGGGAAGTGGGAAAATCTTCACTGATCTTGCCCCAATTTGATGATACATACAGTTTAAAGTTAGCTTTGAAGGAAGCACAATTTGAAGTTAACTTATCCAGCCCCTGGGTTCATTTTTCGTCAAGCTATGCAAGGTGGTATAAAAAGCGACGGTTAAGATCGAAAAAAAGCCAACCCACCACCTGAAATGCTATTTTCACTGCATAGAGTGCAGCATCGTAATCAACAGATATAAAAACTTCGTTTACCCGTCAGCAAGCACCACAGACACATCGATATGCTGCGTCGGATTTCCTTGGGTGATTACCGGGACTTTATCATTGTTCGTATAAAGTAATTTACCAGTTTCGTCTTCTATCTTTATAGTAATGCTGTACGTATGTTCTTCGTTGATCCTGCCGGGGTCGTATACCACTACAAATGGCATCGGGATTTCTTCTCCCTCACCCTTGATTACCTCCTCGGCGATCTTTTTACCGGGTGATCCAGATTTGGTTGTATCAACCAGCAGGACACTGATGATAGCCCCCGCCGGGAGTGTCATGCGGTGAGAATGGTCAATGATCCCGGTGACGGCAGATTTGTGCGCTGTTTTATCACACCCAGACAAGAGAATAGATACTATTAGCAATAGGATCAAAAAAAACTTGTTCACGAACTCACACCTCTCTACTGCCAAAAGAATGCATTTATGCAGTCTGGGACGATGAAGGGTACCATTTCTACCCTATCACGTTGCAAGAAATTAGCCTGATTTCTAGTGCAGGGGCTGCTGAGATTTAGTAACAAGTTATAAATTTTGACTGCTGGGGAGTTATAGATTAGGTAAACGCAAAGGACTTATAATCTACTGATAACACCATGATATCGGCTCAAATTTTGCGCGATTCTTCAAAAAACGTTAATCAATTAATATAATCGGAAAAATCGCAAACGGGGTTTGCATTTTGTTTTTGTTATTCAATTATTAGTTTTCTGCAATGGATAATTTGTACTCACCTCAGAAATAATCATCCGGCTACCTATTAACAATAATGGGATACCAATCAGCAACCCGGGTAAATAACATTGAACACTTAATTGTGCATCAGCCATTGAATCAGTTGAACCTGGTATGATGAATGCATTAATAATTGCTAGAACCATAAATAAAATGCCCCATAGAGTAAATAATCCTCCGAAAACTGAGCATATCCAGCCCCAGGTACGATTCTTTCTTCCATCAACATCTTTGTTCTCGGTGGAGGTCATATCCGTTCCCCATGCAGATCGTATCCTTCTGGTACCATACACAAATATCAAAAATCCAAGAAGTAAACCTGATTGACCAAATAATATTGCCAGGAGTAGCATCTTACTTGGCGTAAAATTTACAGGTGGGTCGAAGTAACCATAAATTCCCCAACAAAGCCATGCAAAGCCCCACATTGTAATAAATACCCCGATTATGGAGAATATCCAACCCCATGTCCGATCACTTCTTCTATTCACATTTTGTTGGGAATCAGGGGGCATTCTCAAGTGATCCATAATTGTTTTATTCTACCCTCCATTTTGTCAATGAATTTTACTCCCACCGAAATAATATGGAAATATAGTCGGGTAATAAAAAAGAGAATCTATCGCAACTCTTGGAGTTCGCATTTATCCTAGCAACATGCGGTTATTTATTGCTATATTCAGGCTTTAATAGAGGATCCAGGAAAATTCGACCCGGCACCCTAACATAATTAGTTGTAGTAGAGATACGTTCCATATTTATTTTGATTTCCATGTTGCTTGTCTTAATCCATAATTCAGGTAAAAATGTCCCTGCGGGGCAGTTGCGGAATAGGCAGATGCACAGGGGACTTAAAATTGCGCGGTCGTCGCAGTGGCAACACTGTGTAAGTAAAAGTCCCCACATTTTTCCTTGTCTAATTTCATAAATCAAGTAAAATTACCCCTGCGGGGCGGTGGCGGAATTGGCAGACGCAGCAGACTTAAAATCTGCCGG
>PQAL01000007.1:10582-22384 GCA_003105035.1 Anaerolineales bacterium
GGGTTCAAGTCCCTCTCGCCCCGCTTGGAAAACCGTTATTATTTCGCAGATTCACATATGACTTTAAACCTGCCGATGGTAACACTGTGTGGGTTCAAGTCCCATCCACCCTCTACGAAGACCGTGCGATTACAGCACGGTTTTTCATTTTATAATTCAGATACTTTTACACATTGGAGGGATATTATTACATGACTACCAGCATATATGTACCTGAATCTGCCATGGCTATCCATGCCCATCCGGATGACATCGAGTTCACCTGTGCGGGCACCCTTGCACGTTGGGCAAAACTAGGCTCACACATCATATATGTGCTATGCACCAGTGGCGATGTAGGGATCGATGAACCGGGTATGACCCGTGAAAAGGCCACCCAGATACGTGAAGCCGAATCGCGGGAAGCCGCCCGTATCGCGGGAGTTAATGATGTTGTGTTCTTGCGCGAACCAGATGGTCTGTTGCAACCCACCCTTGAGCTAAGGAAAAAAATTGTGCGTGAAATCCGCAGGTATAAACCTGAAGTGATCCTCACCGGTGACCCAACCATCGTTTGGTCAGGCAGTGATTACATCAATCACCCCGATCACCGTGCAGCAGCCATGGCAGCCCTCGACGCCACCTTCCCAGCCGCGGGGCAACCCAACCTGTTCGAAGACCTGGCAGACGAGGGCCTGAGTGGGCATAAGGTACGCAAGGTGTATGCCCATGTGTGGGAAAATGCGGATGTTTATGTAAATATCGAAGATACCATCGATACCAAAGTGGCAGCCTTGCGGGCTCATAAGAGCCAACTGAAGGATTGGGATCCGGAAGAGATGATCAAGCAATGGGGGGCAGAGGCTGCCAGGGGCAAGGAAATGCCATACGCTGAAACCTTCAAAGTCGTTGCCCTGCTCGACGATGAAACCTGGCAAAAAACTAAGAACAAAACGTAATCGATCATTGCCAAGCATGGTATCAAACAAATTTATGCTACAATCGCACGCATGATGCCACGCACGGTCTTCATGGGCTCACCTGAGTTTGCCTTACCTGCCTTACGCAGCCTGGCAACACGCTACCCTGTGGTAGGAGTGGTCACCCAGCCCGATCGGCCAGCTGGACGTGGACGGCAGTTGTCCCCACCCCCTGTGAAGCTACTAGCTGAGGAGCTAGAATTGCCTGTAATCCAGCCGAGGAGATTAAGTGAGCCAGGAGCCTATGATCAGCTGCAGCAGTGGGCTCCGGAGCTGATCATTGTAACTGCCTTCGGGCAGATCTTGCGACCTGCGGTTTTGGAATTACCTAAATATGGTTGCATCAACGTGCATGGTTCACTGCTGCCTCTTTGGAGAGGCGCCGCACCCATCCAGGCTGCCATCCTGAATGGAGATAACCTGACGGGAATCACCATCATGCGCATGGACTCCGGAATTGATACCGGACCCATATTGAGTCAAAAGTCACTGCCGATTAACCGTGATGATAACGCTTTAAGCCTGGCAGCGAAACTTGCCGAGCTTGGGGCTGAATTGCTGGATGAAACTTTGCCGAGGTATCTATCGGGTGCACTTACACCCACTGCCCAGGATGAGAACCTGGCAACCTATGCTCCCATGATCAAAAAAGAAGATGGTCTGCTCAATTTTTCATTTCCTGCCATCGTGTTGGACCGGAAAGTCAGAGCATACAACCCCTGGCCTGGAGCTTTTACCTATTGGAACAACCAGATGTTGAAAATTCATCGTGCTCATCCCATTGTCGGGATTAATGGTGTGGCTGGGAAACACACTATCTATCAAGATCTGCCAGCAATATTTACTGGTGAGGGTCTTCTGGTGCTGGAGGAGCTTCAACTCTCAGGCAGAACAAGCCAAAGCGGGAAAATATTCCTGCTAGGCGTGAGGAATTGGGAAAGCTAGGCTGGTAAGCTGTGATGTTCACTCTCCCTCGCACAACTGCTCTTTATCATGTGACCCTCCTACGCCATGGTGAGTCACAGGGCAATTTTGAAGGACGCCACCAAGGTCAGGCTGATTTTCCGTTGACGGAGCGCGGCAGAGAACAGGCGAGAGCCTTGGTAAATCGCTGGAAATCTGAAAAGAAGGAATTTGAGCTGGTCATATCCAGCCCGTTGGCTCGTGCTCAGGAGACGGCCGAAATCATCGCTCACGGGTTGAATCTACCATTGGAGCTAGATCCGGTGTGGATGGAGCGTAATAACGGTCTGATGGCAGGTTTAAAACCTGAGGAAGTACGCCAGAGATTGCCTCAACCGGCTTTCATTCATCCATACCTGGCTGTTGGCCAAACGGGTGAGAGCCAGTGGCAGCTGTATTTGCGGGCAGGTGCAGCAGTGCAAAGCCTCTTTGAGCGCCCGCCGGGGAAATACCTGGTAGTCTCCCATGGCGGATTACTAAACATGTTCTTTTATGCGATTCTAGGCATCACACCGCAACCGAATTTCCATGGACCACGTTTTCGATTTAATAATTCCGCCTTTGCCACGGTGAGCTATAACCCCACTTCACATCACTGGTACATCATCGGGGTAAACGATCACCTGCACGCGAAAACTGCCGAGGAATGACCGTGCATTTCATCACGCTACTTCGCCATGGAGAGTCGGAAGGCAATAGTGGTGGTGTGCTGCAAGGCCAGGCAGATTACCCACTCACCCCCGCCGGTGTGGAACAAGCCGAAACGCTGGCATCCTCCTGGAAATCACAGTTGTTCAAATTCGACCTGATCGTCAGCAGTCCTCTGAAACGTGCAACCCAAACAGCAGAGATCATCTCCAGATATTTGAAAATTCCGGTCGAGTTTGACCCCGCCTGGAAAGAAAGGAATTACGGGAAGTTACAAGGCACACTGCTTAAAGATATAGAAGCACTTACGCCAACGGTTGATTTCTTTCACCCCTACCAACCTATCGGTGAGAATGGAGAAAGCCAGGTGGACTTATATACCCGCGCCTGCGTGGGATTGCAGAATGTCATCCGCCAACCTGATGGGGCATACTTGATCATCTCCCATGGTGGTATTCTGAATAAAGCCATGTTCGTAGTGTTAGGAATCACCCCCCAGGGTCATTACAACAGCCCTGTCTTCCACTTTAGCAATACCGGCTATGCGCAGTTACGTTATAATTCTTCATCCAGGCAATGGGCTGTCATCAATCTAAATAACCACCTGCCGATGAATCACATTTAAGGAGTTTAATCCTGGAACCTCGTTTGAGCTGGTTGATCTTTGGCGCGGGTGCCATAGGCACCTATATCGGAGGCAGTTTGATCCTGCAAGGGGAAAAGGTTGTATTCGTGGAACAACCTGGGACGGACAGCCTCCTGAGAGATCGTGGGCTGAAGCTACATATCCGTGGCCAGGATTACCGCATCCTTCATCCGGTGGTATTCTCGAACCTTGAAGCTGCATTTGCCTATACCACCTTTGATATCGCTGTTTTTGCCTTGAAGTCCTTCGATACCCAACCCACGCTGGAGAGTATACGCCCCTTTGCGTCAACTTTTCCGCCGGTTTTATGCTTGCAGAATGGGGTTGAGAACGAAGCTATGCTTGAGACCGTCCTTGGAAAGACGCGTGTCATCCCGGGGACGGTGACAAGTGCTGTACGCAGGGTCGATGCAGGCGATATTATCCTGGAACGTGCCCGCGGGGTAGGGTTATCCAGCGGGCATTCGCTCTCAACCACGATAGCCCAAATCCTGACCAGTTCACACTTGATTGCCCGCCTGTACTCATCGCCCGTGGCGATGAAATGGTCAAAGATGTTGACCAACTTGCTGGCGAATGCCTCGGCAGCTATCCTGGACATGACCCCCACGGAAATACTTAGCCACCCAGCTCTTTATCTGGTGGAAATTGCCCAGCTACGCGAAGCCATCGCTGTGATGCAGGCTCTGGGGATCAGGCCGGTTGATTTACCTGGTGTGCCAGTGAGGAGTTTCGCCTGGGCTGTTAATCAGCTAACTCCACGCCTGTCCCAACCAATCATCTCACGCATGGCTGGCAAGGGGAGAGGGGAGAAAATGCCTTCCTTCCATATAGACCTGCATTCAGGTCGGGGGAAGAGCGAGGTTGATTATCTAAATGGGGCAGTCGTACGATTTGGGCAACATAACGGCATCCCAACGCCAATCAATCATTGGCTTTGCCAAACCTTACTCGACCAGATCCAGGGAAAAATACCCCTGGAAGAATACTCTCATCAACCTGATAAATATCTACGGACAATCCATCTTTCGGAAGAAATCGATTGAATTTTGTTTACCCGATTTTTCCATAATACAGAGGTAATGGATCAACAGGTTCATCACTCCAACGGTGGGCATTCAGCATCTTGCTCACTGCCTTGTCCAGCTTCACCTGGTCGTTGGCGTGGACGGTGAATAACACGTCTCCTTCTTTTACCCAATCTCCCACCTTGTGCTCGATAACCAACCCCACCGCATGGTCAATCGGATCCCCTTTGTGCTCTCGCCCGCCGCCCAAAAGGACCGTAGTTTCACCAGCATCGCGGGCATTCACTTCCGCAAGGTACCCACTTTGAGGTGCTTTTACCTGCTCAATCCACCTGGCTTTCGTGAATAAACTAGGTTGGTCAACGTAGCGGATATCCCCCCCCTGGGCCTGGACCATCTCGCGAAATTTAATAAGCGATTTTCCCCCCATGAGTGCTTCTTCCGCCAGGGATTTCCCCAGGTCTTCATTCTTAGCCAGACCGCCGAGTGCCAGCATATAGCCTGCAACCAACAGGCAGTGCTCTTTGAAATCGGCAGGACCTGCTCCATGCAGCGTTTCGATAGCCTCGACCATCTCAAGAGAATTCCCCACAGCCTTGCCTAATGGCTGGTTCATATCCGATAAAATCGCCACGGTTTTCCTACCAACCATTCCTCCGATTTCGACCATCAGCTCAGCTAGTTTTCGTGCCTCGCTCAAGTCCGTCATAAATGCCCCTATGCCAACCTTTACGTCAAGCAATATTGCTCGCGCACCGCTGGCTATCTTTTTGCTCATGATCGAAGAGGCAATTAGTGGGATGGATTGGACTGTCCCGGTCACGTCTCTCAGGGAATACAACTTCCCATCTGCAGGAGCCAGGTCAACGCTCTGGCCGATGAGCACGATTCCGATCGCTTTCAGCTGATTAATGAACTGTTCTATGCTCAAATCACTACGGAAGCCGGGTATCGATTCAAGTTTATCGAGTGTGCCACCACTAAAACCCAATCCCCGACCGGACATTTTACCGACCGGTAAACCGCAGGCTGCGACAGTTGGGGCAACCACCAGGCTGGTCTTATCTCCCACGCCTCCCGTCGAGTGTTTATCGACTGTAATCGGAACAACATTCGATAAATCAAGCACCTCACCGGAATGAGCCATCGCCAGCGTCATATCCTTCGTCTCACGCGATGTCATCCCGTTCAATAAGATCGCCATGGCCAATGCGGAGGCCTGATAATCGGGAATTTCCCCTTTAGTGTATCCCTCGATGAAAAATTTAATTTCAGCCTGTGAAAGCTCAAGCTGATCGCGTTTCTTGATGATGATATCCACCATGCGCATGGCTAACCTTCTCCTGTGTATCCGCTCATTATAATCGACGCTTCACTTGGTCAGAAAAACCAGCCAGGTGAGGTGTAAACTTCACTCCGACCTGAGCAGAGTTTTGGCTTTGTGCCAGACTGCATCGAACATTTCGACTGTCAGCCTGCCGGTTTGGGTGTTTTGTTGGCTGGGGTGATAAGAAGCGACCAGCCAGGGCAATCCTTCTCCCAGCTGATATGATTCTCCATGTTTAAATTTATAATTGGGAATGATATGCCCCCATTCACGATAAATTCTCCGGGCATTATCAAACCCAATGCGACCAAGTGCCACTATACCCTGCAGGTTTTGCATCAGCTTGATTTCTTGGTTAAGATAGGGACGGCAGTTGTCCATTTCAACTCGGGTGGGCTTATTATCGGGTGGAACGCAGCGACAGGCAGCTGAAATAAGCATATCTCTTAGCATCAAACCATCCTCGCGGCTCACCGACATCGCCTGGTTAGCAAAACCGGCGCGGTGAAGAGCAGCAAAAAGAAACACCCCGGAAGCATCACCAGTGAACATCCTACCCGTGCGGTTGGAGCCATGCGGGCCGGGTGCCAGTCCAATCACCAGGACCCGCCCAAGGATATCGCCGAACGCTGGAACGGGCTTCCCCCAATAATCCCAATTCTGATAGGCTTTTTTCTTCTTTTTTGCCACTAATTCGCGGTATTCCACCAGGCGCGGGCACTTTCGGCAGCTGATGATGGTTTGATTCAAGATTTCGAGCTCCATAAACCTCACATGTTTCAACCCTCAAACAATCAACATAGCATCGCCGAATGAATAAAAGCGATAATTTTCATTTTTGGCGATTTCGTAAGCTTTACTGACAAGCTCTCGTGTTGCAAAAGCACTGACCAGCATGATTAATGTTGAACGGGGTAAGTGGAAATTGGTGACTATAGCATCTACAGCATTAAAATGGTACCCTGGCAAAATATACAGGCCAGTGGCTCCCTCATATGGTCTGAGCATGCCATCTGCAGCAGCGCTTTCCAGTGTGCGCACGCTGGTCGTCCCCACTGCCACTACACGACCTCCCGCTGCTTTGACTGCGTTGATTGCCATGGCATTCTGTTCAGTAAGCTGGCACCACTCGCTGTGGATTTTGTGTTTCGTTGGGTCACCTTCTGTGACTGGCGCAAATGTATCCAAGCCGACGTGCAGGGTAACCTTAGCAAATTTGATGCCTCGGCTTTTCAACTCGTCCATCAGCCAGGGAGTGAAGTGCAGTCCTGCCGTTGGGGCCGCAGCTGATCCGGAAGTTCGGGCATATACCGTCTGGTAACGCTCGGGGTCATTGATAGGTGTATGGATGTAAGGTGGTAAAGGCGTGTGCCCGACCTTAGGAAAGAACAGCTCAAGCGGTTCGGAGAAACGGACCAGCCTCTCTGCACCATGCAATACCGCCTCGATTTGCGCCAGAGGTGCTCGGTCACCCTCCCGGATGGCTTCAACCTGAAGTTTTTTCCCAACGGTCAACCCTTTACCCCCCACCAGGGCTTCCCAGGTGAGGTTATCGCGCTGTCTAAGCAGGAGAATCTCTACTTTACCCCGACTTGGCAATTTGTGAGCATACAGGCGAGCGGGAATAACCCGCGTTTCATTAAGCACAAGGATATCTCCAGGATGCAGGTATTCCCCAATATCCTTGAACACTGCGTGGTTAATCTCACCACTTTGCCGGTTTAGTACCATTAATCGGGATCGGTCGCGCGGTTCAATGGGAGTCTGAGCAATGTAGCGTAGAGGCAGCTCGTAGTCGAAGTCGGAAGTACGCATGAAATCTATCCTTACTTCCGCCCGATGAAGCGCGAGAACAAGGTCAGGATGAGACTGAGCAAAATTGAGAGAATGATGGAGGTGGCCAGGGGGATGAAGCAGGTCATATTTTTCCCCTGGATTACGATATCTCCCGGCAGCTTGCCCAATGGAAGGTTAATTCGCGAAGCCAGGTAAAAAATCCCCCCGATGACCAAGAAGATGATCCCAAGTATTAAAAATATCCTGGCAAAATTGGGAAACATAAAGAAACTCTGGGAATGAAGTAGGTAAGGTTAGCTATTCAGAATAATTTCTGCTGATTTTCGACGGGAATGGCAATTCCCAAATGCTCATAAGCCAGGGCGGTAGCCACGCGCCCATGGGAGGTGCGTTCCAGGTAGCCCAGCTGCAATAGATAAGGCTCAACCACATCCATGATGGTATCAGGTTCCTCGCTGATTGATGCAGCGATGGTGCTCAGTCCAACCGGACCGCCACGGTATTTTTCGATCACTGTCAAGAGTACCCGGCGGTCAAGCTCATCCAGACCCATCAGGTCGACATTGAGTAATTCTAAAGCGTCCCGGGCAATAATGCGGCTGATTTTACCGTCGGCTCGCACCTGGGCGAAATCGCGCACCCTGCGCAGCAGGCGCAGCGCTACCCGCGGGGTTCCCCGCCCGCGCTGGGCGATTTCATCCACGCCTTCATCATCGGAATGAACATTCAACGTCTTGCAGGCACGCACCACGATCAGGCGCATGGCTTCAATATCATAAAAATCGAGGTGATACACGGCGCCAAAACGAGAGCGGAGTGGAGCAGACAATAGGGCTACCCGAGTAGTTGCCCCAATCACAGTGAAGCGAGGGAGCTTTAGTCGGATCGATCGGGCCGACGGACCTTTTCCAATCACGATGTCCAGGGCGTAATCTTCCATCGCTGGGTAGAGCACTTCTTCAATTGCACGACCAAGCCGGTGGACTTCATCAATGAAAAGGATGTCACCTGCCCTCAAATTAGTTAATATCGCAGCCAGGTCACCTGCCCGTTCGATTGCCGGCCCTGAGGTGATCTTGATATTGACATGCATTTCATTGGCCAGCACATGCGCCAGGGTAGTTTTACCTAAGCCAGGTGGCCCGTAGAACAGAACATGGTCCAATGGATCTCCACGCTGCCGGGCTGCGGCAATGAGGATCCCCAGGTTTTCCTTCACCCGCTCCTGACCGATCAGCTCAGCCAGGCTTCGAGGCCGAAGCGCTATATCAAGACGGTCATCAATTTGCGTTTCGGGGTTCACCAGGCGGGTTGGCTTGTCATCCATGAATATGATTATAACCTATCCAGAATACGTACTATAATTCCAACATCCCATCGCTGGAGTTGATCGATATGCCGAATATCTACCCATCCATTCATCCCCTGGTCGCTCATAAATTATGCAAGTTGCGCGATAAAAACACTGACCCCAAAAAATTTCGTGAGTTAATCAGGGAGATATCCACTCTTTTGGCATACGAAGCAACGAATGACCTGATCCTCTACCAGGTTGCTGTTGAGACACCCCTTACCCTAACCACTGGTCGGATCCTATCGGAGAAAATTTGCCTGGTGCCCATCCTTAGAGCTGGTTTGGGTATGGTGGAAGGCGTCTGGCACCTGATGCCTTCGGCTGAAGTGTGGCATATCGGTCTGGTCCGCGACGAACACACCTTGAAACCTGTTGAGTATTATAAAAAAGTCCCGAATGAACCGGATGTTTCGGTATGTTTGATTTTAGATCCCATGCTCGCTACGGGGGGCTCAGCGGTTGCTACCGTGGATATATTAAAAAGTTGGGGGGTTTGCAAGATCAAATTCGTGGGTATATTGGCAGCCCCACAAGGGATTGAAAATCTGCAGAAGCATCACCCTGACGTGAACATTCATATCGCCGGGATCGATGAGACGTTGAATCAGCGTGGCTACATCCTCCCGGGGTTGGGTGATGCCGGGGATAGGCAATTTGGTACAGGCTAACCAGCTAAATATTAGGCTGTTGGAGGCAGGGGTTGCTGCGGTGGCAAGATGGCCTGGGCTTGATTCTTTCCACTGACCTGGTACCACAATGCCCCGCCCGCAATCCCTAATACCGCCATCCAGGCGATATCAAACAGACCGATGCACAAGGCAAAACCTATTTGCGAGAACCATATCAAGGGCTGGCTGATATTGACATTATAGATTCCAAGCATCCTGGTAAACGCTTCAACATTCGCCGGATTCAACAGTAAGCTGTTCAACACGCCCCCAATCACACCACCCAGAAAACCAATCGCACCAGCAATCGCTCCAGCCGACGCACCTTTCCTGACGCTTTCCCCAGAGCTGGCTGGTTTATCAAATACTCCCGCCAGGTAGCCGGCTGCCAGGCCAAAAAAGATCCCTAAACAGGGTGCACAGAAGGGAGCTACAGCTATGGAGATCCCAAGGATGAAAACCAAAGAAATTGCTCCTATAATGAAACCTGATTTGACCATTGTTCACCTCCATGTTAACTAAGAACGAATTTCATCGCTATAAATAAAATTATAGCAGGTAGTTCGGGTACGGTCAGCCGGAAAATTCATCCTGTCATTAATCCATCACCTGATTTACAATTTCTAAGGCGATAAATGAAGCATATTCCTAAATATTGCCCTCTTTGACCGAACACGATGCATTGTCGTAAATGTGGTGAAAAAGCCATCATTAATATGCGCCAGCACAAGCTGGCTTTGTGTGCTTCGCATTATTTGGATTGGGTGCCTGAGCAGGTGGAGCGGGCGATAAAACGCTACCATATGTTTGCACAGCATGATCGCTTGCTTGTTGCCGTATCGGGTGGAAAAGATTCTCTGTCTGTGTGGGACATCCTCAATCGTCTTGGATATCACGCCGATGGATTGTACATCGGACTGGGTATCGATGAAGGTATTCGGTATTCGCAGAATTCGCTTGATTTTGCTCAAGCCTTTGCTACACAGAACGGGTTCCAACTGCATGTGGTGGATATCAAAGCAGCCTATGGAGAAACGGTACCAGAATTGACTTCCCGGACCCATCGCGGCCGATACAAACCATGCTCGGTGTGCGGCCTCACCAAGCGTCACGTGATGAACAAACTTTCCCATGATCTGCAGTATGACGCCCTGATTACCGGCCATAACCTGGATGATGAAGCGGCTATCTTGTTCGGGAATACACTCAACTGGATTGGCACCTACCTTATCCGCCAGGGTCCAGTGCTGGAGGCGGACCGGCCAGGCCTGGTACGCAAAGTCAAGCCTTTGTGCCGCATTTACGAACGCGAGATGGCGGCTTACGCATACTTGCGTGGTATCGCATATATTCCCGACGAATGTCCATTTGCGCTAGGTTCTACATCAATTTATAACAAGGAAATCCTGAATAAGCTGGAAACCGACCGGCCAGGGACCAAGCTTAATTTTTACCTCTCCTTCCTACAAGCCCGCCGCGATGGGCTCTTTTCAGATGCGATCGATAAACGGGCAGCATCGGTCCATAGTTGCATTGAGTGTAGGCAGCCTACTTCTGCACCGGGTTTGTGTGCTTTCTGCAGGATGTTTAACATGCATGGTGGAGGGATCCACATGGATGAGGGTGAGGTACTATGACCCAACCGAGCGGTCAAATCGAAAATCCCCAGCGAACTAGCTACCGTTATCTAGACCTGATCACTGCTTTGTTCGTGACCGTTCTAGTGGTCAGCAATATCGCTTCCTCTGCTAAAATCGTCGATTGGGGGTTTAATTTATTTGGAGTACGCCTGGCTTTTGATGCTGGCACACTGCTTTTTCCCATCAGTTATATATTTGGCGACGTTCTCACAGAAGTGTATGGCTACAGGCGCTCAAGGCGGGTGATCTGGATTGGCTTTTTTTGCCTGGCGATCACTTCGCTGGTTTTCTGGGTGGTGGGCAGGCTGCCTGGTGAAGCAACCTGGGAGCAGTATGCTGGTCAGGATGCCTATCAAGCTATCCTGGGGGGGATAAGCAGCGGCGGGATTGTGCTTGCCAGCCTGTTTGGTTATTGGACAGGGGAATTTTCCAATTCGGTCGTCCTGGCGAAAATGAAGATCATCACCCGTGGGCGCTGGCTATGGACGCGCACGATAGGCAGCACACTGGTGGGTGAGCTGGTGGATTCAATAATCTTCGTGCTGATTGCATCCTTATTCAATGTGTTCCCTTGGAGCTTATTCATCACCCTAGTCATGACCAATTACCTGTTTAAGTGCTCGGTGGAAGCACTGATGACCCCGCTTACCTACCTGGTAGTCAACACCTTGAAACGCTCGGAAAACGAAGACTATTACGACCGGGACACCAATTTCACACCCTTCAAAATATAAAAAAAACCGCCATCGAGTGCAGCGAACCCCTTTAAGTT
>PQAL01000008.1 GCA_003105035.1 Anaerolineales bacterium
AGAAAAAAGGTTGCGTAATCTCTATTATTCAAAAAAAGTAAGTTGGGCTATAATATTGTATTAATCTTCACAGATAGAAGGCTACAAATTTACATACTAATTCAATCATAATTCTATAAATTCGCATTGCTGTGGAGCTGCTATGAATAATCAACCCACCTACCTATTGGTTATCAAAGAAGGACCCTCCACAGGAACGGCTTACCCGTTGGAAGGAGATGAAATCCTCCTCGGTCGCGAGCCGACCAACACGATCCAGATTGATTCTCCAGGTGTTTCCCGAAAACATGCCCATTTAATTTTCCAAAACGGCCGCTACCTGTTGGAAGATCTCGGTAGCAGTAATGGCACGTCTGTGAATGGCGAGCGCGTCACTACACCGCGCAGCCTGAACAATGGTGACATTATCAGCCTTGGAAAACTGGTTCATATGGAATTTCAAGCAAAGCTGCCGTTAGTTGCCGCGACGATGGTTGAGAATGAGTTTCCGCCTGAGAGTGGGACGTTTATAGAAGAGCCATTTGAGCCAACCCTCATCGAAACCACCGCACCAGATGAAGCCGAGTCTGCCATCCCCGTTCCTGACGAATCACAAATGACCATGATTGGCCAGGAACCACTGAGTCCACAAGTTGTTCCTCCACCTCAAATTAAGGTTGCTATTGCTGGTGAGGAAGTCAAGACATATACCTTGAGTACGAGCAGAGTCACCATCGGTCGTGCAGAAGATAACGACATCGTGGTCAATTCACGCATCGTCTCCCGCCACCATGCGATCCTGGAGAAAGAGAAGGACGGGTATATTCTTTACCTGGTTCCGGCAGCAGGCAATCCAATCTTGTTGGATGGGCGACCCCTGGCTGATAAACATAAACTTCAGAATGGTGATACCCTGCGGATTGGCAGCCTTGACCCTGGCATGATGGTGACCATGACATTTGTTGACTTGTCCAAGGCGGCTGAGAAGGAAGCCTCAAAAATCAGGTTTACCGAAAAGAACATCATCCAGATCGGCCGGGATGCGAGCAATGATGTCGTCCTGGAATCGCCAGCAGTCTCACGCTATCATGCCCAGATCGAGCGGGTTGGTCAGCGTCACAGGCTGATCGACCTGCGCAGCACGAATGGCATCTTCGTCAATGATAACCGGGTTGAAGGGGAGGTTTGGCTGCAACCGAGTGATGTGATTCGCATTGGATCATTCCGCTTTGTGATGGGTGAAGATGAGCTGGGGCAGTTCGATGAAAGCCGCGGCTTGCGGGTGGATGCGATCGACCTGAATAAGTGGGTGCGCAAAGATCTCAACATCCTAAAGGATATTTCTCTAGCTTTTAAATCGCGTGAATTTATCGTCGTGGTCGGTCAATCGGGTGGTGGAAAATCCACCCTGGTCGATGCGATCGCCGGGTACAGGCCTGCCACTCAGGGGGTGGTGCTGGTTAATGGCACAAACATTTACTCGAACTTCGATGTGATCCAAAACGAAATTGGTTATGTCCCGCAAAGGGACATCATCCATTTTGAACTAACCGTTTATCAGGCGCTTAATTATGCTGCCCAGCTTCGTATGCCGAGTGATACGACAAAAGATGAGCGCCACCAGCGTATCATGCAGGTGATGGAGGACCTCGATTTGCTGGAGCGGAAAGACACACCTATCCACAGGTTGAGTGGTGGGCAGATCAAGCGCGTCTCGATCGGTGTTGAGCTTTTGACCAAACCCGGGTTATTCTTCCTGGATGAGCCCACTTCGGGCCTCGATCCTGGGACGGAAACCGCCTTCATGCACCTGATGCGCAGGCTGGCCGACCAGGGACGAACGATCGTCATGATCACGCATGCCACGAAGAACGTGATGCTGGCCGATAAGGTGGTTTTCCTGGCACGCGGTGGATATGTGGCCTGGTTTGGTCCACCCGAAGAAGCGTTAGCGTATTTCAACCAATATCGCTCAGAGCGCGAGCAGCGGGCGCATGAGATGGAGTTCGACCAAATATATGCCATTCTGGATGATCCCTCTAAGGGAAAAGCTCAGGATTGGGCTGATCGCTACATTCAGCACTCAGCCTATCAAAAGTACATCGTCGAGCCACTCCAATCTGTGCGAACACAACTCATGGAAAGCCCCAAGGAAAAGAAGAAAGAGAAAGTTTCCAGGGTAAAAGCCAGGCCGCGTGTCTCTGGGTTCAGGCAATTCGCCATCCTATCTGCACGTAACATCAAAATCCTCTTCAGAGACCGAACCAGCTTGCTGCTCATGTTCCTTGTACCCGTCCTGGTTGCTTCCCTTGACTTTTTCTTAGCCCCCACGATGGGCAAGCACTTGTTTGCTACGGTTGGTGGAAATGCTAAAAATGCATCTGTTGTGACATTCCTTCTCGCCATCGACTGCCTGTTAGTAGGTGGCTTCTCGCAAATGCGGGAGTTCGTCAAGGAAGCTGATGTATATAAACGTGAGCGTTTGGTGAACTTAAAAATATTCCCGTATGTTGCTTCAAAAGCCTGGGTAGCCATGCTGTTATCGTTCTATGGAGCAATAGCATTTACGATTATCCATTTTTTAGCTTTCGATATCCCATCGACTCCGCTCATAATGGGAATGTATTTTATTTCGGCACTGCTGGCGGTTCTGGCAGGAAGTATGAATGGGTTGCTGGCATCTTCCATTTCAAAATCTCCAAGCGTCGCTCCATTATTAATGATCCTATTGATCATCCCGCAAATCGTTTTAAGCGGCAGTTTGGCACCATTACCAGGAAATATTACCGCAGTTGCTTCAACCCGCTGGTCTTTCCAAAGCTTCCTCGGCTTGACAGGGATTGGCGCAGACATTGCTTCAGATCCGTGCTGGCTTCTTAGTAAAGATGAACGCGAATCAATGTCCTTGGAGCAAAAATCTGCATTAGGTTGCAAATGTGTGGGTCTGGCCATTTTTGATACCAATTCATGCAACTTCCCGGGGTTAGGTGAGTTTTATAAACCTGAGGTCGATCAGATCGCTCCTGTTGAACCGGCAGCACTCGGACCTGAGCCTACTGAGCCGGTCATCCCGCCTGCCCCGGAGCCACCCGCTGACCAGACCGACCAGGTAGCAGTTGTCCAATATATGAATTCTTTACAATCCTACCAGGATGATGTGAAGGTAATTCAGGATCAATTCAGGAGTGCCATGGATTTGTACCGGACGCAGGCGAATCTATATACCGCCCAGATGGAAGACTACCAGAGTGCGAAAGTCTCGTATGAAGGAGCCCGAAGAGAAGCGGTCAACTCGGCCGAAGCATTGATCCAGGCGAACATCGATATTATGGGCTGGACATTCGTTGACACCAAGAATATGGCTACTTTGATTAAATGGGTGACGCAAACCTGGATTGCGCAAGCGATCATCGTCGCCGTCTATTTTGGGTTGATTCTGGTGTTTATTAAACGTAAAGATGCTTCAGCTTGAGATAATAGATTTTGATGAGGGAGTCCATTATGAATAAACACATGGCTCGAATTGTGATCAGCCTGCTGCTCCTGGCTATGCTTTGCTTAGTGATCCAGAGCTGCAGCACTGGTAGTGACAAGTCAGGGGATGCGACTGCGGCTGCTTTACGACAATATATTGCCGGCACATCTACAGCAGAGCAAGCCATGGCCTCCAATGCCAATGAGCTGGCGACTGCTCAAGCCAAAGCCACCCAGGAGAGTCATGACATAGCCGCAACTCAAACCGCCCAGCTGGCTGGTCGCGATGTGACTAAGCTGGCGACTTCAACAGTCACCGCACCGATTATTGCGGAATTATCCATGTACGGTTTCGATGCTTCCAGTGGAAAAGTGGGGTGGATACATGATCCGCTGACATTGGATGTATCTGGCTATCAAGAATTCGCCTATGGGAATGATCACATGAACGTCACGGCGAAGAATTTCGTGCTGGCGTCAGATATCACCTGGAACACGCAGTACGGTGACTCGGGATGTGGCTTCATGTTCCGTTCGAATGGCGATCAGAAAAATCCAGATGCCTACATGGTAATTGCTACTCGATTTGCCAATGGGCGGGTAATCTTCACGGCCGTATCCGATGGTGACCTGGCCAACATGCATGACTTGTACCCCAAGGATGCTGACCGGTCTTTCCAATGGGAGAATGACACGACGAACCGTTTTGTCATCGTAGCACAGGGTAACCTGATCGAGATCTATACCAACGGGGCTAAAATCGGAGAGATAGACACCACGCAACCGCCTAAACCCATCGTTCTGCCTGCTCAACCTGTTCCACCTGTGGATTCTTCCGATTCAGCCGCTGCGCAGGCCTACGAAGATCAGCTTGAAGAATATCAAGATATCATGGAACAAGCTCAGCAGAACTATCAAGTCGCTTATGGTAATTACCAAAAAGAGCAAGCCATCTTCACGGATGGATTCTTATCTATGCTGGCATTCACCCAGGGAGGCAAGACAGAGTGTAAATTCGATAACGCGTGGTTGTGGCTGCTTGAGCCATGACCGGAGGCGGTAAATGGGGATCGCACACCTAGAAGGACAAACGTTGGGGGGCAGGTACCAGGTCCAGTCGCTGATCGGGCAGGGGGGCATGGCGTCGGTCTACAAAGGGACTGACACGAACCTGAAACGGGCGGTGGCGATCAAGGTGATCCACCCGCACCTGTCGAACAACCCGGAATTCTTCCGGCGGTTTGAGGAGGAGGCGACGGCGGTGGCGCATCTGCGCCACCCGAATATCGTGCAGGTGTACGATTTCAGCCACGATGGTGACTTATATTACATGGTGATGGAGTACGTGGTGGGGGAGACGCTGCAGATGCGTCTGAAGCGGTTGAACGGGGCCAGGCGGCGGATGAGCATAGGGGAGGTGGTGGGGTACACAGCGGATATCTGTGATGCAGCGGAATATGCACACCAGCGTGGGATGATCCACCGAGATATCAAGCCGGCGAACATCATGCTGGATGTAAACGGGAAGGCGATCCTGATGGATTTTGGGATCGCCCGCATGGTGGGTGGGGCGCAACACACGGCGACGGGAGCGGTGCTGGGGACGGCGATGTACATGTCACCGGAGGCGATCCGCGGGTTGCAGACGGATGGTCGGGC
>PQAL01000009.1 GCA_003105035.1 Anaerolineales bacterium
CTGGTGGATGCGAATTCCGAACCCGTTCTGTAAATCTCGTGTAGATCGCGTGCCAGCATTTCATGCATACCACCCAGGATCAGCGCGGCTGAGCAGGCGTAATCGTAGAAATCAAAGGTCCTCACTCGACCTACATCGCCTAATCCTGGCAGGGGTTTCTCCAGGAGATCGACCAGACCAGCCTCTTTTGATAGCTGCACCCTGATAGGACCAGTAATAATCTCTGGGATTTGGAGCAGGTTAAGGCAAACCTGCAGGCTGAGAACTGGATCTCCTAGGCAAATATATGTTTGCTGGATCAATACCTGCTCACCTGGTTTCGCCAGGATGTTTTGCAGAGGCCCAGCCGTGTAAATGTCCGCTTGCTGGGGGATGAGTTCGCACACCTTCCCAAGCTGAGGATAATTTCGGAGGAGATTCTGGATTTTCTCTACAGCATCTCGATCCACAACTTTTATGCAAAGCCGACCTTGTCTTTTGAGGAGATGCCAGAGATAGCCTGCCTGGACCACCAGTTGTTCTCCCAGTCTTCCTAAACCAACCACGAGTAAGGACTCCGGTATGTCTTGTAAGCTGGAATCCTCGCGCCAACCGGGATTATCCTGTAGCAGCATTCGGGCAGTACGTTCGTACGGATTGAACGTCTCCAGTTCAAAAGGCACGCCTGGCTGTATAGATAATTCACAACTCCGGAGAAGGTTAAGCAAATCGATCGATGAGAGATGAATTATGCAGGTCAGTTTACCCACCCGACGGGTACGGGTCAGTTGGTAGGCCTGGTAAGCAGTCTGGAGGTTTTCACTATCACCTCCCAGGAGGCATACCAGGTTTCGGGCGTGGAGTATACGAGCCCTTATCAGGACATCTTTGTTGGTTGCATCTCCAGCCAGGATGATTGCCCCCAGGTGACGAAAAATTTTGGCATTCTCTTGCTTCAGCTCATTTTCAATGATCACTACCTGCCTTCCAAGGCCAAGCAGTTCTCGCGCAAGACGGCTTCCCTTGCGTCCCATACCACAGATCACAACATGATCCTTCTGACGCCTCAGGCGCAGCTTTTGCATCTGTTCCACAAATAGCTGCATCAGCACCTGGAAAACTGTATATATAGTCAGTAAAGGGAGAAGGAAACGGGCTGCCTGCAGCATCCAATTGACCTCGCCCTCGACAGCACCTGAATTCATTGTCACCAACTGGAATGTGCGGTAAATAACATCGCCTGCTGTCCAGTCTTCACCGTTTTCTATTGCATAGATATAAAAACCGAAAAAGCCGAGTGCTAAACTTAACAGCCAGGCTATTCCCAACAGGAGCCAGCGGTTTTCAGACCAGAATTGACGCAGGTGGAGTTTATTTCGCATCTGAATCTTTCATCACAAATTTTTCAATCTTAGGGTTGCCTAATCTTTACGATTTTATAACCCACCGTTTCAAGGATCCAAGGAATCGCCAATGTGATCACCCGATCTAGGTTGCGGTAGTGCTCGCTCAGGACAACGCTGTTTAAAATTCCCATTCTTGAAGCATATTTCTTTCCATATACTGACTCGATATTTTGGCTTTCTAATTCATCCCAGGGAACCAGGGCATCATGGAGCTTGAGAGTTTTTTCTTTCCTAGGAGAGTAGGACCATCCGATGTCAATATGATGACGAACCCAGCGGATGTGTTCCATCTGGCTTACTACTTCACGCTGCTCAGCATTCAACTCAGCCTCAGGAAGGTTCACACCAAGAGGAACAATAGAATATCCAACCGCGCTAAGTTTTTCGGGTATTTTTCGGGCGTTATGGTAGTTTTGAGATACTTCATCGTGCGGCATGCTTTCGGGAAGCTGCTTCATCTTGCTCATGTGATCCAGGAATTCCTGTTTGGTTATGGAAAGCGGATCTCGTCCTTCAGGGATAGAAAACACGAGCGAGTAAATGCTATGGATACCGACTGCAATTTTCTCGACAACTTGTTCGTCAAAGGTTATTTCATTGACCAGGTGATAAAAGGCTTCTCCGCCATCCAGATTTATGGGTTCCTGGGTGACTAATTCAAAGAATTGTTGGCCATCAACATGCAGGTTTAATTGTGATTCTGGTGGAAGGTCAGACCTGTGGTACTTTGTCTTCCCAAAAAGTTGGCTGGTTTTGAATATCGTTTCGAGGGAACGGGTTCCGTGTTTGTACCTGGGGACTAAAAGAAGCGCATTCAGGACGCCATCGTCGATCTGCAAATTACCATCTCTAAACAGCTGCCGGTATCCAAGTTGAAGCAAGCTATTAATCAAAATCGCTCTGCGGATGATATATTCTGGATCGGTATTCTTTGAGGAGCTAGTTTGGCGTGATTCATCTATGGGACCCTGGGAAGCCGATACTTCTCCGCAGTAAGGGAATAATGGATTAGGGCCCATAACATTAAGAAATCCTTTGATGCGGCTTAAAAAGTCTGGGCCTTTCTCCGCTTTTGCCACATGGGCTTTTTCTTCGAATTCTTCCATACATGAACAGGTCCCGCCAGCAAAAACAAAGATTGATTTTCCAATGTTATGGGTTAACTGTCCTTCTTGAAATTCTCCATCTTGCATCGGCGCAAGAAAATAACGGAGCCAGGCGAGATTTTTACTGTCAAATTCATCCCAAAAAACCAGCGGTGTTTTTCCAGAAAGTGAAATATCGCGTACCGCATGAAAAGCCTGGTACAGGTCGTTTGGATTCTCATCATTAAATTGTGATAAGTTAAACGTTATATCCTTGAGCTCATAATCTGGCAGATCGAGAGCTTTAGCTAATTGTTTAATGCTGAATGATTTCCCAGAACCAGGAGGTCCGAAAACCGCAATCGATAGTGGCTGGCTGCTTCGATTTTGCAGATATTCAGTGATCAGGGATTTTAAATGGTGCATAAATTCAATTTCTTTGCGATCTACCGTAAGAAGAAAATTATATTTTGCGATCGGGATATTCCAGCCCTGAAGAGCTTTCATGGGACCAAACAAAGCTATTTGGCGAGCCAATGAATAGAGATCCCATTTGGTCATACCTAAAAGCGACCAACCTTGCTTGAAGGCAATGTTGTTGCTATATATGGATTTGAATATGTCGTAATCAAGATTCACCGGTTTAAAATCAGGTGTGGGTTTGGGCCCATAGACCTTGTTGAGTTCTCCAGGAAGTACATCTAAAGCCAGACTACTCTCAGCCACAGTACCACCATGAGTGACCAGCGCCCTTCTAGCCAACAAGTGAGCTCGTATCGCCCGATCTATCCGAAAGTCATCTCCAATTTCCGGGTAGAGAATCTCTTTGGAGAGTAATGCAATCAATAGTTCCAAATCACCAGGTAGATACCCTGGATGAGCTTTTTCCCAATATCCTTCAACCATCATTGCATCGAAGAAGAAGCGAAATTCCGGATCCATGACGTCATGGACTTTAGGATTATGGATCAAAAGCGTACCAGTGCATCCAAAAGAGATGATGATATATTCGATCGATCTCAAAGGATAGAGTGAAATGTTCCGCTTAAAGTAAATCTCGTTAATTATGTCCTGTAGCGTTTGCTCCCAGGAAAGCCCTTTACTGATCGATGTATTTAATTTTCGCAAATCGTCAGCGCGCAGGACCAGGATGTTCTTCGATCCCATCACTTTGCGGAAGTCCTGCCACATCCCGCCTTCAAACAATGGCGCATATGTCCTGAAAATCACCCACTTATCATCTAATTGATCCATCAACCCGGGGTATTGGTGATTACGGATATCTATTTCCCAATCCTGGAAGATAAATAAATCAGTCTGGTCCAACCCTTCAGGAGCTTTCCAATGAAATTCGGGCTGAAGAGCTTGCCCCCCGTGGACAAGCTCCTGGATCCTCCAGGCTTTATTTTTACCTTCACTGTATTGCTGCCAGGTAGCGAAGGCATGATTAAGCGAATTGTCGCATGGTGTGATGCGACCTGGATCCCCGGCTGTGCTATCTACTTCAACAAAAGACCAATCTATTTCATTTTTTATCTGGTTAAAGTAAGACTTAAGAAAGGTAAAAATCCCCTTTGTACTTTCATTCCCCCAGATCTCCATGAAAATATTTTTTTGATTCGTGGCTGGGACAATGTTCCAATGAATAACGTGATCACTCAGCAAGAATATTTTCTTTTCCATAGTTGATCCTATCTGTTCGCAATTCAGAGAATTCTGGCGAATCACTACCGGATAACCTAGTAATCCTCTAGGCTGATTGATTTTATATTCCCGCGATCGTATAATATCATTTTACAAGATATTTCAGGTAAGTGCCAGTTTTCCTGGTCAAGTTGGATAATAAAAGATGGACGCTAACCATTTTAAGAGTTTCTATGGCAGATGATAGGCGAGAAGTGATTCGAATCGCAGTAACGGGGCACCGGCTTGTTGACACCAATAATGTTTTAACCGTTTCTATCCAAAAAGTAATAACTCAGATCATCCAGGATCATCCCACCACTGATTATCATCTTCTTTCAGCACTATCAGAGGGGAGCGATCAGTTTGTTGTCAGGAATGCTCTGCAGTATAAGGAAATAAAGCTAATTGTTCCGCTGCCGCTCCCTGAGGAACTCTATCTGTTGGATTTTGAAACTGATGAAGGTAGAAAGAAATTTAAACATTTATTGAATATCGCGGATCAGGTTATGACCCTAACCAAGAACAGCGATCACGATTCTGCGTATGATGTCCTTGGGAGCTATCTAATCGATCAGTGCGATGTGCTGATTGCGCTATGGAATGGTGATTATTCTGGAAAAAAAGGTGGCACAGGGGAGGTGGTAAAAAAAGCATTAAATGCAGGTAAGCGTGTCTACTGGATTTATGTCGATAATGGGAATGATCAGGGAGAGGTGAGGAAAAAATTACAGAAGAATCCTGGGGATATCGAATTACTTGGCTAGTCAGGTGATTCGATGACCATTTAGCACAATAAACACACTTTTTTGGCGATCAAAAGTTCAGGAAAAATGCTATTACGAAAGGATAGTACTCAACGCATCATCCAGATGAATATTCATTTCCCCCTCCCGACAGGATTGCCACCCACCATTCCGTGTGCAGTTTGTGTGCAGTTTATTAAATTGCCACTGTAAATAGTGGATTTTACGGACAAATAATCGGATTTTCATCGACTACAAAGACTTGATTGTACCCAAAATACATAGAAAAACACTACCGATCGATCTGTGGATCAAGTGGTTGTGGGTTCAAATCCCATCAGGCACCCACCATATATAGCCTAAATCGCCTTTTTCAAGGCGATTTTTCCATATATGGGGATAATCTAATATGGAGATTCTGTAATTCCGGAACTTGGGTGCAGTTCGGGTGCAATTCTATTTCTACTGGCATCACCAAAGAATCGATTAGTTCTGCTACTCCACTTTGAACCTCAGAGATTAAGTGGGTAAATGTGTCAAGTGTGATACTTACTTGTGAATGACCCAAACGTTTTGAAACTACATTGATTAGCACTTTATGATCAGTCATCAGGGATGCAGAAGTATGACGTAAATCGTGGAAGCGGATTTTGGGAAGTCCAGCTGTCTTAATGAGTGTCTTGGACTTATGATAGATGTTGAATTGATCTTGTCGCATGCCACGACTTGATGGGAAGATCAGATCATTTTCCTCCCAGCTTTTTAGCAAAACACGTTCCTGGTGTTGTCCCTCGTAATGCTCTTGTAATTAAGAGATGGTCTTTTGACCCAGGTCAATCGTACGATATGCTTATTTGGTCTTTAGTAGAGCATAGTAACTTGCCTGGCGATCCTTTCGAGCGAGTTGACGCTGGATACGTATCGTCTTTTTCTGCCAATGCAAATCTGCCCATTGCAGCGCCAGAAGTTCCGATTGCAGACAACCAGTAGTTACTGGAGGACAAACAATGCTTCGTTACGATCACTTCTAGCGAAATACAACTTCCGATTGACCTGAGATTCATCGAATATTTTCATTTCACCATGTTGATATTTAGCGTCTTAACGATATCAGCAGGATTTCGGCTGATAAATCCCAATTCTAATGCTCGTTTTAATGCCTGGTGAAGAACAACGTGGATTAACTTAATAGACCGCATGCCTTTTCCAATCAGGATATTGTGGCTGTAAAAATCCTGTAAATGTCCAGGACCAAGATCTTTGAATTTTATACCACCTAACCTTGGCAGAATATAAACTCGACAAGTCAGCTCGTATTGATACCACGTACCAGGCTGTACCCTACCCTTCATACTAACAAGCCAACCGCTTAAATGCTCTGCAAGGTCAATATTAGCGCTTTGATTAGTTCATCCATTATCTACCTGACCAATGGTCTTTTTGATCCAAACATGTGCTTCCAGCCGGGTCTTTGCCGTAAAACTGAGACGTTTTCCATCGATAGAAATCATTGCGCGCCAAGAACCACAAGCTGTCGGAAAAAGGCTTCCCTCTTCATTACCTCGTCGTTTTGCTATTCCTCTACTCCTCATACAGTTTCAAGGAAAGGCGACCCATTGTCGTTCGGTTGTTAACGAACCATGTAAGGGTCTTGCACAGGGAAGGTTGAAAATATTATGGTATGCTCCGGCAACAGCAGACAGAGTTTGGTTGCACACTGGTGATACTCATCCCGGTTGTTAACGTAAACCGATTGCCTGTGAGCACAGTGAGAAGAAATGCATTTACTGGAGGTTAATGCTCGGCATATGAAAAATGTGCCCGGCAAAAAGATGGATATGCGGGATGCCAAGGGATTGGCACTTTATTACGCGCTAGCTTGTTAAAAGGCAGTTTTGTTCCTGAGCGTGACATTCGCGATTTACGTCAGTTCACCCGCTATCACAAAGCCTTGATTCGGGACATCACCTCCCAGAAAAACCGGATTGAAAAGTAGTTTCAGTCCAACGGGTTTTGCTTATCCTCTTTTCTTTCAGATATCTTTGGTAGTTCTGGACTGGTGCTTATGAACCTGTTAATACAAGAAGGTTACATCACCGGTCAAAGCCTTGATATGTGCCTAAAGGCCAGGGCACGGCAGAAGGCCGGTGAAATATTATCTCGCCTCAATGGGTCCTAGTCTCTTCCGCAGCGCAGATTACCCAAAATGCAATTGGCGCATTTGGCAGACTTGCGAGCCTATTTGTGGGAGGTGGAAGAGGAAATTCAGGACGGCTTTTCACAATTTCAAGATCCAATCGAATTGCTGGACTCGATTCCTGGGATCGACCAGACTGCCGTATATACCATCCTGGCAGAGATTCGTGAAGAAATGACCGCTTTTCCGATCGCTCTGCACATTTGCTCCTGGGCAAGATTAGCGCCAGGTAATTATGAAAGTACCAACAAGCAGAAGAGACAACGCATCACCCGGGGTAATATCTTTCTCAAAACTAAGTTTTGCGAAGTTGCCTGGGAGATTGCAGCGCATTAAAATTTATACTTGTCTTCGTGGTATTGGCATGTAAAACAACACACAGATGCCAAGCGGGCCATTGTTGCCTTGGCGCACAAATTGCTGGTGATCATTTATGCCATGCTTAAAACTGATCAGCTGTATAACGAACTAAAGTTTTTGGAGCGTAAGAAAGCCTTTGAGCAGAGAAGAGTCAAACGAATGGTTTTTAAATTAAGCCGGTTAGGTTAAGCTGTTTCTCTACCAGCTTGATTTATTTTCATAGCAAATTTGTAAAGTAAAGGGTAGAGGCCGCTGAGAGTGATGATTCATCCTGCTCTCAGACGGCCTCTCAGGCTCCATAATATTATCTGGGCATTGTGGTGCCGGCTTCGTAATAGATTAAGCTTCCATCCGGGTACGTGTTTCCATTCGGGAATCTACCGGATGGGTAATCTAGGCTTAAGACATTACGTTCTATCTGAGCCGCCAATACAGATGGCAGAATTGTTAGATAGTTCGATTCTTGATCCATGATATCTGTTGGGCAGGCCATACTCGTGGTAGTGAGATTAGTAACCGTCACGCTGTAGGTTCCATCCTGGTTCTCTTCAGCGGTATAGCGCCCTGTATAGGAATTACATCCAGCGAAGCCAGCGATTTCCCCTTCACGGAATTGAAGGGTAATTGCCGTTCCAGGCAGTAGCCTCTGATTATCGTATGAATCTAATATCCAGACAACCGGTGTATCCAAGCGGGTTGAAATGGACACTCCCACCGTCGCACTGCTGCTTTGACCGTTTTCATCGGTCACCACGACCGAAACCTGGTAGCTGCCAGACTGATTGTAGATCGTTGTCTGTGATGGACTGGATGAAGGCCCAGTAGAAGTGCCATCTCCAAAGTTCCAGCTGTAACTGACGATCGGGCTACTCCCGCTCACAGAGGCGGAAGCGTCGAATGAGATCGGTTCGCCCACAAATCCCGAACCAGGTCCGCTGATCACGGCTTGCGGAGGGGAAACTTCCGGAGGCTCGGTTGGCGCGACTGTTGCAGTGGGTTGCACAGGCTGGGTAGGCTCAGGAGTACCTGTTGATTCCGGTGTAGGCTGAGGTTCAGGTGGTGTTTGGGTAGGAGCTGCAGAAGCTGCGATGGTGATTCTACTCGTTGCCGCGCTCTGGCTTCTTCGTTCATCCGTTATAGTCAACACTACACTATAAGTGGCAGAACTTTTATAAACATGATCAACCACAGCACCCGTTCCCGTCTCGCCATCTCCGAAATCCCATTGCCATGAGACGATCGGTACCTGGCTGGTCGAGCTGGATCCATCGAACCTGACGACCTGACCTGTATTAGCCTCACCTGGTGCTTTAATCACTGCCTGGGGTGGAATGATCTCCTCAGGTCGATTGACAGGGGTAAGCGAGTAGTTCAACACACCCTGATCTCCGCTCAGCTGCATGACCATATCCGCAACCTGATAGCTCCTGGCAGAGGTGAGGATGGCATACAATGCTTGTTCCTGAGCCGTTAATGCGGTCGTCGTGCAGGCAGTTTTGGTCGAATTTAATTGACTGATTGTAATGCCCAGGATATTCGTAGTATAAGTTCCCTGGAAGCTGTTGCAGCCGCTGTAACCAGTTAGAGTGCCGTCTGCGTTAAACAGGGTGAAGGGTTCCTTATCCCCAGCCTGGCTGCGACTGTTGTTATAGGAAACCAGGTACCAGGTCCTTCCGACCAAAAGATGAGTCTGGTCAGCACTTGTGTCAGGTTGTGAAGTGCGATAGGTAAGCACGCCCAGACCCGTATTGATAATCAGCTGGTTACCAGTCTGCCAATATCCGAAGGCACGCGAAAGCATGTTGATGTATGCGCCTTCCTGGTCCATGATCCCAGCAGGCTGGCGGCACACCTGGTTGGCGTTCAATGTCGTCTGAACACCCATATTCAAACCAAAATTGGCTACGTAGTTGTTACAACCTGCCGAGCCATTAATCGTTCCAGAGGCTCCATCCGGATTGATCGCGAATTTTGCATAGATGGAAGTCCCCGGGGTAATCGGGGTATTGTTCAGAAACCATAAGAACCAGGTAGTACCATTCAAGTCGCTCAGCGGAGGTCTTACCGCTGTCCCGATCTGAGCACCTTCAAAAACAAGTTCCTGTTTTCCACTGTCGTATGGAATGACTAAGGTATTCCCAGATATCCTAAAGGTCGTGGCATCATTTAATGCCAGGTAGTAGAGCTGTTCCTGTCCTGCTAACCCAGGTACGCAGCTTGTATTCTGGGTGCTCACTGGCAGGTTGATCTTTATCTCCTCGGTCGAAGCCGCAAAAGCCGCAGAATACTCATTACAACCGGTCGTCCCAAGCAAGATACCGGATGGTGAGCCAGGGATACGAGTAAACTGAGCGGCAAAGTTGCTCCCTGCGACAGGCATGACAGGGTTTTTTACATCACCGAGAGATACTAATCTCCAAAGGGCTCCAGCTAAAGGAGTTCGATTGGCGATATACGTCAGACTGCCGGATGGATTAGTTAGGACCAGTATATTCCCAAGGATTTGGTAGGATTCTGATGCTTGGAGCGCGTCCAGGTAGGCTTGCTCAGTTTCCATTCCCTTTTCGCAAAACATCATTGTGACACCGGCTGGTTGTACAGTGATGTTATTACCATCCAAGGTGTAACCAGCATTGTAATTATTACATCCAGATGAGCCACTGATATCACCAGTATTTGGCTCTTTCCCAGGAGTAAAGACGGCGGTGATATTGATATCTGTCGCAACGGGCTCCCCATTGATGGTTAACAAGGTCCACAAAGAATACTCTAGCGGTACACTGGCTGATGTAAACGTGAGCACTCCTGCGCCTTCATCGTAGGTGATGAGGAGCTGCTGACCAGAGATGGAATATTCTTGGGCAGTTCCAAGGGCTGTCAGGTAGCTGCTCTCAATTTCCATCCCAGTCTCACATGCCATTTGAGTCATTGCCACCGTGCTGATCGTGATCTGGGAATCCTGAATGGAATAGCCAGCATTATAGTGATTGCAGCCACTAAAGCCACTCACAGAACCTTCCGGTGAAAAGACAGCCGTGATAACCGCGCCTGCCGGTACTGGTGTGGGGGAGGCTTGATTTCCATAGGACACAAGGATCCAATTGGTATCGGTAAGTGGTTTAGCACCGATGCTATAGATCAATACCAGGTCCGGCTGGGATGGATTGCTGTACTTTATAACCAGACGCCCCTGGCTGTCAAAGCTAACACTCTGGGCGCTTTGCAATGCAGTAAGATAAACGCTTTCCTGATCCATGCCTGTTGAGCAAGCCATCATGGTTGTGGCCAGTGGAGAAATGGTAAGAGTCCCATCGGTTGCTGCCTGGAACGAACCTGAATAATTATTACATCCACTAAAGCCGCTCAAAAAGCCATCTGTTGAGAACTCCAGTGTGATTACTACGCCTCCTGCGATTACGGTGGGGTTGGCCGGGTCACCATAACCCACCAAAACCCAGGGGTTTGTATACAACTGGTTGATATCGACCACAACTGGTGCTGGAGTTGGGGTGTTGACCGGCGGTACTGCTGTAGGGATCACCGGAGTGGCCGTATTTCCTGAACAGGCTGCGAATATAATAACAAAAGCAAACAGCAGCCCCAGAACAGAAAACAAGGTCCATTGATTATTGCTGGTACTTTTAGTTTTGTTTAACATATCTCTCAAGTCCTTTCAAAAAGTATTTTAAATATTTTGTTTAGCTGTAACTAACCTTATAACTGAGACGAAAAGAGTCGAATTCAGCATTTCGGCAAGGATCGGCAGAAAAACAGCCACTACTTGCTGACGATATTTCCAGTTATGGGCAAGTCCGAGCGATAACGATGGCTTCCAACCGTTTGGTGTGCATATTCGGGTGGATAACTTAGTTGCGCAATGCCGTGGTTTCATCGCAGTTAGCCTTTGCCGGGGTTTCCGGGTCTGTATTTCATGAGAATAACCTATCTTCAGATGACATTCTTTTATTATGTTGTCTAATCCAATCTTCCTTTTATCCAGCAAATTATTTTTAACACCCTACCGTACCAATTCAAAATCACTGATGAAGAGTGAGCCACTTGACGATTGGTCAAACAACAAAGTGATCTCGCGGATTGCAGATAGATCAACTCCGGTAAAATCACTAAGTTGCATCCGGATTGAAGTCAATGGGACGCGGCCTGTGAAAAATCCCCCGTCAAAAGTATCATTTTCCTCTCGGTTGCCAATTGGAAATTGTAACGCTGGTTCATCGACCCGCGTCTGTACAGAGGCAGTGTTACCCAGTTTATCGACTAATACAATCGTGAATGCCTGATATGTATCAGCTTTGTTCAATGTCGATAATGGATCGACAGCGGCGCGCAGGCTGATTGATAGGAATTGTCTCAAGTCACTTTTCTCAGGGAGCTCAAAGTGTAGTGCTTCTCCCTTTTGAGACCATGAGACAACTAGCATGGCTGGATTGCCCGGAACAACCAGGTTAACCCGCTTACAAGGTTCACTGCCGGGCTTCATAGCCGGTACATAATAGCCCTCTTCGCAGTAGGTAAGGATCAGGCCCTCAGCTGTTACGCTTCCACCCGCCAGGTTGGTGTCCAGCTCGGAGGCATTGCTGGGAAGCAGCAATAGCTGCCGGTCAGAGCGAGGCGCAAGGGCTGCAATGCGTGCAGGTTGACCATATAATTGATCTGGCATTTGGGTCTGAAAATCCATCCCCAAGCGCGTCATGGCGCCAGTGTCTTGATCAAAAATTGCCCTTAAAAAGTCGATTGCATATTCGCTTAGAAAGTTTTGCTGCACATTCGGTGTCATCAGGGGGTTACAGTCTGGTCTACCCAGGCGTGTCACCGCTTCATCCGATAAAATCTCATTAAAGTAGTTATGATTGGCGTGTTCCAACCATATAGAGGAAGCCCATGTGGTCTGTTGAGGACTGAGTCGGGTGATTTCATAGAAATGCTGTCCTTCCTGTTGAAACACATCACGGTCGCAAGCCGGGAGAATTACTGCAAATGGCACTTGCGCCTCTACCGCACCAACAAAATTTGCCGATGGCGCTACCAGTAATAACCCATAGACGGGTCCATATCCATGTCTTGAATAAGCATCTGATGCATCCAGAGCTTCCGTTTGAGTCAACAGGTATGCGCCTTCACCTCCTTGTGAGTGGCCGACAAAGGCAAGTCGGCTCATATCAGCTTGACCATTCAGCTCCACCCCAAACTTGTTCTGTTCGCCCCTGGTTGCTTTAGCTAGGGCCTGTATATGCAAATTAACGATTTGCTCCAGGCGTTTGATTGGTTCTGGCTCGCCGAATCCAAGCGTGTTTTCAGCGTTGACATTGATTGATAGCGCTAAATATCCATGAGCAGCCAGACTACGTACCAGATATTCAAATCCTCTAAAGTTAGGCTGCTCCACTTTTGGATCGCACGGCCAACGATCGACCATGTCACCTTCTGGAATAGGGCAGCCCGGGTGGTTACCGTGTAAAATGATGACAATCGGATAAGGTGCACCAACACCACTCGGCACCCCAATGATGCCGTTCAAGCGCACCGGCATGTTACGAAAACGGCTTTCTTCCGGAAAAATCGATTGGGTAATTGTCGTATCGCCTAGATTGTATTCTGCGACAATAGGCGGGGAGCTGGTTTGCTTGGTCTCTACCGGTTGCGGTGTGTTAAGAGGGATAGAGGTCAGCGAAACTGACCCCTCGATGCCTGATTTCGTTGCTACCGCGGTGCTATCGATTGGCATGGAACTACATCCAGCGATGGCAAGGATCAGTAAAATCGAGATCAGCAATATTTGGAAATTTGGTTTACTCACCAGCCAGCGCTCCTGTGCAATAACATCCGGCAATCATGGTTATAAGCATACGATAACAACCCCGAGTGAAGGTAGATAATGACGAAATCTTAAACTACCCTTATTTTTTGTTGAACATTGCTGCCAAGGCATCATCTTTAGTCCGCAGCTGCAGAACATTGCCTTCGATCTGGTAGGTTGCGGCACTTTGTAAAGCAGCGAGATATTGGGCTTCTTGGTCCATCACACCTGCGGGATCACTGCAAGCCATCATGGTGGAAGCTAGAGGACCAATGGTGATCTGATTTCCATTAACCTTATACCCTCCACTAAAAGTATTACAGCCAGAGTTTCCACTTAGGGTACCATCCTTGCCGAAATCAGCGGTCAAAGTTGTACCTTGCAGCGGACCGGTGACTGCCTGCTTGCCGTTGTTATAACCAGTGGACTCCCAAGATGTTCCAGAAAGGTCCTGGGACTGAGCTTTATAAACAGCCAGGTTGGTTTTATTTGCGTCGATCAAGGTCAGCTGGTCGCCTTTAACTTCAAATCTATTGGCGTCACCAAGAGATTTAAGGTAAGCGCTTTCCTGGTCCATGAGAGACTGCTCGCACATCATCATCGTCATGGCCAGGGGAGAAGGAAATTTGATCGAACTACCAGAGACTGTATACGTACCGCTGTACTGATTGCAGCCTGCCGATCCAGTAACCTTGCCGTCCGAGGTAAACTGAGCCGAAATACCCGACCCAGCGACGAGCCGTGCTCCATTCAGCTCGTTGAGCGCCCACACCTTGCCAGTCAGACCGCTGCCAGATGAGGTGCAGGCTACTAGAATAATCAATCCCGCACAGATAGTCAGGAAAACAAGTATTCTCTTCATTTTTTTCTCCTTTATATTTGTCAAAATATTGATTAATAAGACGATATAGTTCACGAATTCGTTTCTTCCAGCTGCATGTCAAGGCTTCTCAGTTTCAGTCCTGCCCAGGACCTTATTCAAAGGTCGTTGTGTCCTGGGCAGGATGGTAAAACTTTTTATTTAATCCCTTGCCGCAAACCTCGATGTGTACCTACTATTACCCTGATCATGGAGCTTCGACCAGGTAGAAATCAAGCTCGTCTGTTGCAGAATTCAGGATGAGTTCATTCTCCATGATCGTTGCCTTGGTTGCTGCTTCGAGGATGGTGAGGTAGTGTTCCTCCTGGTCCATGATTTCCTTCGTACAGATCAGGCGGGTTGTCTCGAGCTTCGTGATGGCAATCGTAAAGGTCCCGTCGCCATTATCAACAGCTGTATATTCTGCTGAATATTCGTTGCAGCCTGCAAACCCAACTACCTCACCCTGTTTGAATTGCAAGGTGATGGCCGTGCTGGGCAGGAGAGGTTCTTTGTCGAGCTCAGACAGTGTCCACACATCGGTATCCAGGCGTGAATCGATTTTGACATGGGTTGTCGCCTGGCTGCTCAGACCGTTACCATCTGTTACCGTCACCGTCACCTCATAAAAGCCAGCAGCCATATAAATAAATGACGTGCTGGATGCTGCTGAGGCAGGTAGTGATTCACCATTCCCCATGGTCCAGCTATAAGATTCGATCGCACTACTGCCCTGCTCGGAGGCTGAGGCATCAAATTTGACAGGCTCACCGATAAAGCCAAGGCCTGGCCCGTTGATATTTGCCTGGGGCGGCACCGGTGCCGGTGGAGGTTCAGGGGTCGAGGCTGGTGGCTCGGCAGTAGGTGCAGGTGTGTATGTTGGCTGCTCGGGCGGTTGCGTTGGCGGAAGCGGAGTTGCAGTGGGAGCTGGAATGGTTGGTGTCGAGGTCGCGGTTGGTGATTGTAGAATATGAATCTGTGTGGTGGATATTCCAGTTTGGTTACGCTGGTCAGTTACCGTAAGTCGGACAGTGAATGTGCCTGCTGAATTATATGTATGCTGGACGACTTTACCGCTGGCAGTGGCATTATCACCAAACTCCCATCTCCAGGAAACCAACGCTACCTGACCCGTTGAAGTTGATCCATCGAACACAACAGTCTGTCCAACCTGCGATTGAGGAACAGCTTTGATGACAGCTTGCGGGTTCGTTTCTTCAGGGCGGTTCAATGGTGTCAATGAATAGTTCATATAGCCGGCGTCACCCAATATCTGCAGCACCGAACCAGCGACCAAGTAGCTGCTTGAAGAGCGAAGGATGGCGATCATTGAGTTTTCTTGCTGTTGCATGGTAGCATCAGGGCACGTACCGGATCCGAGATTGAGGTTCGAAATGCTGATCAGGTTGAAATTCGTTTGATACCTGGCGGTCAGGTCTTTGCAGCCGGTGAAACCGATCAGGCTGCCATCTGGATTGAAAAGCGTGTAGGCTTCTTGCACGCCTGGACTGCTGTGGGTGTTATTGAATGTCGCCAAGTACCACTTGCTTTCTATCAACAGTGGTGTCTGATCAACTGGAGATCGCGTCGCTGTCGGACCTGGTGTTGGAGTGATGATCACGGTAGGTGTAGCAGTGGTAAGTGAAGGTTGGAGAAATCCAGGGAAGAAAACTCTGCCCAGTAATAGGATGACTAATACCATGAGGATGATTCCGCCCACGATGCCCGTCCATACCGGAAGCGGTGCTTTACTCAGCAGGGCACCTTCGTGTGTCTGGGTCTGCCCACCGGATTCCCGGACATTGACTGTGTACGGATAACTTTTCTCACCACCAAAAAGGGGTCGCCTGGACGGCTGAACGGTATATTCAACTTTTGCCGATTCTCCACTGGGTATATTGACCTGCTGAGGATCCTTTGGAATGAATGTCACTGCATCCTCAGAGCTACCCATGATTACCTGGAAGGTGGCTGATATGTTAGAGCTATTTTGAACCAGCACGTGAGCAGGCAGGTTTTGCTCAGGCTGTGCAGCTTCAAGAGAGCTCTTGAACTCTGTGAAAGCTGCTACGGTCAGATTACAGTCGATGCTAATAGGTTGATCGGGGGCCTGCTGGCTGGAAACCAGGAGTTGAAAATTATATCTGCTCGCCCGTGTACTTGGATCACGGGGAGGCTCGATGGTTAATACCGCCTCTTTCATCTCGCCTGGTAGCAGTCGAGATACCGGATCGGGGATGGACACCCAATTTCCCAGCAGACCTTCAACTCCCAATTGAAAAGTATCTTCACCCAACCCCTGGTTAATTAACACAACAGGGATCGTCAATTTTTCTCCAGGAGCCACAGCATATTGAACACCACCAAGCAAGACGCCTACACGACCTTTGACTTCGAATCCTGCCACAATCAATGTCACTTGTTTCTGTGCGATTTGGGAAGAGTCGATCACGCTGGATGCCAGCAGTCTCGGTGTATATCGACCAATCTGAACATTCGGTAATGCAGGAGGGTGAATCATCAAGATTACCTGTCTCTGTTCACCTGGTTGAAGTAGTACTACTTGTTGCTCGGTGGATACCCAGGCCATTGGTATCCCCTCTACAACAATTCTCAGTTGATTTTCTGTGTTGGCCTGGTTAGTTAATGTCACCGGGATTTCCAATGACTCGCCTGGCGCGACTGAATATTGGCTGGAATTTGTTGTCAGGATAAAGGAATCTTGATTGGTGGTGTTCATGTAAAAATTACTCCTCAGCAAAGGCAGCCATGAGCTGCTCTTCCTGCTCTTTAGTCAGGTTGGAGGCGATCAGTTCGAATTGGGTCCCTTTGAGCTCAGCGGTGATTTTATCGAGCACAGCATTGCTGGTCAGCAAGAACAGGGCTGAGGTGCCCCGGGTGACCTTCTCGCGGGTTTGTTTTATGAAGTTGTCATCGATGCCGTAGTCGGCCATCTTGCCGCCCAAAGCACCAAAAGCTGCCCCTACCGCCAAGCCGAAAAAGGGCACGACAAATATCAAACCAAACAGCATACCCCAGAACGCTCCCTGGAGTGCACCTATGCCAGCCATGTCAACAAGCTGCTTGGTCTTGGGTTTGTCTTTATCCGCAGGCCATGTGACGATGGCTGCGTCCTGAACTTTGATAAGCTCCATCTTTTGCAGGGATTGAACCTTTACCAACATCTGGCTGGCACCCTCGGAAGTTGCGAATTTGAAAACAGTAAGTGTTGCCATTTCTTATCTCCTTAATCATTTATTATTATTTTTCGAGACATCTTGTTCTGTCAGTGACTCATACTTACTTTTTTTTATTGGATCACCTTCCTTTCTCCAGAAGATCTAGCCAATATCCATTGGCACATAAACCCATTTGACATATTCTTTAAGGTGGATTTTCATGGCAGGGTACCCAGCTTTTGTTGAAGGTCGATCAGGGGTGTCAAAGGCACGCGCACCAGGCCGATATTAGAGCGATCCATACCGATGATCAACAAAAAAACCAGTGCGACTAATACTACGATCACCACCAGTGCCAGCCGGTTATTGCGCTCACGGTAACTGTCGCTTATACCAATGAGAACCATGACTAGCATGGATACGCCAAGAAGGCCGAGGGTGAAGCTCAGGGGCAAACGAAATCCAATCTCAGATGTGAGTCGCTGGGTGTGAATATCGATAAGGTCATTTATCGATGAGATATATAGGGATGCTGTTGGCGTTGGAGTTTCTGTAGCCACTTGTTCGACAATCACCCATAGCTTATCCTGGATCTGTTCTGATTGAGCAATAGCGACTTGCGATTTTGTCGGATCGACTACTTTCAGCCGGAAATCAATATATTCGTGCAACAGCTGCCGGGACTCTGACTTATACGGCTCGGGTAAATAGCCCGCCCGTAAATAAGCTGTACCGATGGCATTTGCCTCTGATATTACCAATTGTCTCTTCTCGTTAAATGTATTAAGCGTGAGATTTACTACAAAAGCCAATAGAAAGGCTAAAATCGTCAGCGCAGCTCCGACTTTGGCTGCTACATTTGCTTCAGCCTCGTCGGGCCAGCGCCGCTCGACGATTATTCCTGCTCTCCTTCCAATATCAAATGCCAGGAGCAGGAAAAATATAATAAATAAAAATAAAATCCATGGTGATATTGAATCGAAGACCTGACTGGTAACCATCATCTCACGCGCTCCATTGCACTATAAACCTTCTCCGATTGAGCTAGAATTGGCAGCTGGCTCAATATTTGGTGTTTCTTTTCTCAAATGACCAGAGACATTTTTTGCCGCGGTCATAAACATTTGACCAATGCTTTGCTCTTTTTGTTTATCATCTGCCACTAAACCCAGCTCAACCAGGTCGATGCGACCTTGTTTATCCAAGACTTCAAGGTCAGACCGTAGCAGATACTTGGTGTAGACATCAATGCTCGTCACCAGCAAAATCATCACCACCGGGCCATATAATGCACCGACGATACCAAGCAATCCGAGTCCTCCAAGGACACTCATAATTACCAATGCTGGGTTAAGCTGGGCGCCTTTCGGCACAAGACGCGGTCTCAATAATGTATCGATCTGGGCAACGAATACTACGAAAGCAAGAATAACGAAGGCGCCTCTGAAGACATGCCCACTGAGGATCAGGATGATGCCGACTGGCCAGGCAACCAACGAAATACCAATCAGGGGGATGAGCGACAGAAACATAGATAGAAGGGTTAAAAATAAAACATAGGGCACCCCAGCAATCAAAAATACCACACCCATCGCAAGCCCCTGGGTGATCGCAATGAGGAATGTACCTTTAAACATTGCCTTAATCATTAAATCGATTTTGTCGAGGAATAGCTGGGTAATCTCTTTGGGAAATGGCACTATATCCAGGATATCTTGCTTACCCGGTCTTTTATATCTGGGTAAAAACACATACAGGATCACAGCCACTACCAGGGCATTGGTGAACAACCGAGGCAGTGATAATCCCAGGCTGATTAAGATTTCTATCACCCAATTGCTTAGCCATGTAATCGCCTGGGATAAGTTTTCTGCAAATCGATAGTTTTCAAGATGGAAATTACCGGCAACGAATGATTGGATGATTTTCTCAAGTGACCCACCGATGTCTCGCAGCGAAAAATCTACGTTTGAAAAATTCACTCCACCAAGCAATTTCACGGCTTCTGAAATTGCTCCACCGATGATAATAATTGCTGGAATGGCAATAATCAATAAAAACAGCAAGAGCGTCAACGCCGTTGCGCGTGATTCCTTACCATTAACGATCTTTTTCTTAAAAAACCATGCATAAACTGGCTTAAGAATGATTATCAAAGCAATGGCCAACAAAATCGCTCTGGTAAACTGCCAAATAAGAATCAGTGACAGGATTGCCAAAATGGCAACCACACCGAAGAAGAATATCCGTTGGGTAACCAGTCGATCTCTCATAAATCCTTCTCTCATTGAATTTCCACTCCGGGGCTGGGGATTATTCCCCAGCCCCGATTAGATATTCTGTTATGGTGCCGGTGGCGGCTGAATCACACGCAATCCACCTGCATTACTTGCCTGGGTGAAGCGAACCGGTACCCAGCCTTGACCGGAGGGGGTGATGGAGGTGGGGATGTTCACCACGTACCATTCTCCATCTGGGCTGATGCCGAGTACTGCCAAGACCGTACCACGCTGGATCTCACCCAGCAGTCGATATTGGGATCCAGGACCTGTACGGACTTCCAGGGGTTCCAGGGCAATCATGGCAGGGATGCCCGAGCCAGGGGTGGCTGGGGTGATGTTGGGAGGCAGTTGTGGGGTAGGTAGCAGCACAACATTGGCTGTATTGATGTCGGAGGTGTAGACCTTATTGACCCAACCTGTCCCACTGCTGGCAATCGTGGTCGGCACTCTGACCGCCCACCACTGACGATCCTGGCTCTGCCCGATGATCTCCGCACGTGAGCCGGTAGGCGCTACTCCTAGAACTGGGAACTCCGTGGTAGGACCTGTCCTGATTGTGGCAGCCTCATTCATGACTGCCTGGGGAACATCAAAAGCAGGCGCAGGGAAGGTCACAATGGTAGGTAGCAAAGGTGGTGTGATTACAGGTAACGGTTGTCCGGATGGATTGTTAAGCTCTACGAAATCCGCAGCTACCCAGCCAATGCCGGTGCCGACGCGTTCTGTTGGAACCTTGACGGCGTACCAGAATCCATCGGGATTGGTCCCCAATACCTCTCCAGTGTCGCCTTGTATGGCAACATCTAGGATTGGGAACAGCATACTCGGCCCGGTGCGGACAAACACATTGACCTTTGCTGTACCCGAAGCAGCGCTGCCTTCAGGCCTGGGAAGTGCTTCTATCTGGGTTATCTGGGTGAAGTTGGGTGGGAACAGCTCGTCTTCCAAAGACCAGATACGTAGTTGGTCATAGCTAACGGTGAATGGATTTTCTGTGGCGGCGCGGACAAAGTAACCGAACCTGCCTGCATCGGGGAAGGTGAAATCCGTCACGGTGGTCAGGAACTTGCCATTGGCGTATAACGATAGATGCCCATCAAATACCAGCAGGCCCAAGCGGTTGAATGATCCTGGATCATTGTTGATATCTATGCTGTCAGTGGGTTGGACGAGGGTTGTGGTGGCTTGCCCATCCCAGATGGTCAGGCTATACTGGCCAGCACAGTTATAACCATACAGATAGCCTCGATTTGTATCTGGCGCCCGGAAGATCATACCGAAAGTATCATCCGCCTGGCAGGTTGTGGGTATGGCCTGGGTAGTTTCAATGTAGAAATTCTGAAGCTCAGGCCAGGAGACTTCCCAGCAGGAGAATCCTTGTACGCCATTGGCGGTCATCACAAACTGCCCGTCGGTGATCTCAGAATTAAAGCACTGCGAGGTGAAAGTCGTCCAGTTGTCTGTATTTCGGAAGTTTTCCACCCCATCTGGTGCTCCCAAGATTGTGGCAGGATCACCCTCTACGACCTGGGTCACTACCACAGAAGAGACACCTGCATTCACATAGGACATGCTCGCCGGGTTATCTTTTAATATCAGCACCAACAAGCCATCCCGGACGCCGACAGTAGTGACACGTGCCAGTAAACTCTTGTACAGGTCGTATTTTGAATCTTCAGGGCAAGCAGCCAGGGAGGAGATCCCAGGATTGAGAGTTAGACTCGACCCAGAAAGGTCATAGGTGCCGGCCAGCTGGTTACAATCCGATTTGGCGCTATAGGTGCCATCTGCCCGGAAGACTAAGTCATAGTTTTCAGGATTTCCGACCCCAATCTCGCTGCTCGGTGAGGTCTCTTTAAGGTAGATCCACTGCCAGAGCGTATTGATCAAGGCGTCCTGAGTGATGGGCTGTAAATTGGCATCCAATGGGGGAGTGACAGCTGCCGGAGCATGCTGGAAGTACATCTCACCACCAGAAGCTCCCAGGCCGATGACCAGGCTACCAAACCCGGTACCAACCGAGGAGGCGGTGCTAATCTGGGCCAGGAACTTATCAGAAGAAGAACCCGGTGGACAGGCTACCAGCGTACTTGCCCCAAGGGTTATGGCCAATTGATCGCCGGTTAATGAATAAGTTCCCTGAACCATGTTGCAGTCAGCTTTGATATTGAGGGAATTGTCGTTGTTAAAAGTGATCGTATAGTTTTCGGGATCTGGTACTACGCTAGGCATTCCACCTAGGGCTTCACGACCGCTGACCCACTGCCAGCTGCCAGTCGTCAGGTCTGCTTGGCTAATCGGTGTTAGTACCTGGGGAGCTGCGGTTGGCTCAGCGGTTGGTGGGACCGATGTTGCGGTGGGTGTGGGTGTTGTTGTGGTGCATGCCCCCACCAGCAGAGTTACACCCATGAGTATGGTGATCATCAGGTATAGCTTGTTTTTACTTTTTGTGTTCATTATTTCTCCTTATAGTTTCAATGTGTATTCTTTTTCCAAGATGCTGGTGCAGAAGCTCAGCATGTCTACGACTTATCTGGAAGAATTTCGCCGAGGCAAATCATTCATCTTTCCTCCTTCTCCCCGGTGACGTGAATCTTTGAGCACCGTCTTCGTTTCTAAGTTCAACGGTCATTGTGGGGAAGGGCATATCAATCCCAGCTTGCTCAAGCGCCTGGTATATATGTTCGTTAACTCGGTCGGTGCTGCGCCGGGCGTCCACATATGATTCAATCCACCACCGTACTCGCAATATCATCGCCGTATCACCCATTTCCATAAATAGAACATCGACCGGTTTATCCGGGAGCACTCCTTCCACCCCTTTCAAGGAATTTATGATTATTTCGCGGACAGTACGCAAGTCTGACCCATATGCCACATCTACATGCGTTTCGATGCGGTAGCGAGGGTCAGGATAGGTGTAATTGACCACCTGGTTATTGCTGATCCCCCTATTGGGAACAATCACCAAGCGATTATCGAGTGTCCGAATGCGGGTGCTACGCAGGCCGATGCTGACCACATCTCCCCATGTGTTCAATTCTTGAATCTCAATCCGGTCACCGGTACGAAAAGGCTGGTCAATCAGGATGATCACGCCACTGATCATGTTGGCAATCGTGTCCTGAGCAGCAAGTGAGATTGCCAGACCACCGATCCCGATCGCGGTCACAAGTGCTGTTATGTTAAATCCTAGGTGATCAAGGATGATGATTAATCCGACTAGGACGAGTAGAGTCCGTACAGCGCGCTCCCCCAATAATACGACCGCTTCTTTCCCGCCACGTTCATTCTGATCCTTTACTTTTTCCTGGTACCATAAATTAAAGATATCTACAAGCTTCCACAGGCTGATAACTATCAGGGCAACAATCACACCGTAATAGATCTGGGCAAGCCATTGCTTGAGCGCCGGGCTGAGAAATTGCAGCCGTATGGTGGCGATAGATAATACAACAACAACCAATAACCAGCTTAAGTATGGCTTGATCGAGCGCAGGTATTGTTCGTCATATTTTGTGCCCGTGCGTTTGGCAACCGAATATAAGATTAGAAAGAATAACCTCGCCAGCAGGGTAAGCGTTAGGAGAACGAAGAAAAGCGAGATCGCCAGGTTGATCCAATCTTCAACCAATAAGCCAAGAAATCTAGTCTCATATAAGTTTGTTGCTTCAACAATATTCTCAACCACCTCCGAGATTACACCGGGGGTCGCAGTAGGTGCTAAGGTAGCGGCGACAAGGATTTCATTACCTTCGCCAGCTGTACCGGTATCTCCGTCCTGAAGATTTTCACTTTCAGTGGTCGGTTCCGGAGTGGCGTTATGAGAGAAAGTACTCGCAGTTGACTCTGCTATGTCACCAGGCGGTACAGATGACGGACTTGCTGGCGCAGGAACACAAGCTGCCAGAACTAGGATCAGCAAGAGTAGTAACAAAACGGAGCGGGCACAGGCTGCCGAAATTATTTTATTCACTCAGGATACCCTCGGTTCCTCTACGCTGACAGCCTTCTTCTGCCAGGGCCAACGGCTCTCCATCTCAACCACCAGAGACCAGCTCAAGAACGTCCTCACTAATACAAGCAAACCGAGGGCGGCTAAATTTGCGAAGGTAGGCTCCAGAGCCACAGTACGGATCACGTCTGCAGCAACCAGAATCTCCATACCCAGAAGCAACCCTTTACCGAGGGAGTGTTTATACTCTCGATAATTCACATCCGGTGGGTTTCTTTTCCCAATGAGTAAGATTAAGTACCTGACGGTGCTATAAATGACCATGCTGGTAATAATCACTACTGCCAGGTACTCTATTACAACTGAGGTGACTTTAATTAATTCCATCGGTGCACTACTATGCATTGCATAAGATTAGACTGACGGTAATATCCGTTCATCCGGATGCTGTAAACGAAACCAGAGGATAAACAGGCTGATCAATAACACCCAGGCTGGAAAGATGAGGGTGATCCATGGGCTATAGTTGATCACTACCAGCAAAGCCACTGCCAGAATGTAGGTCACCCATGCTAACCAGCGCGGCATCAATCCAGTGCGCAGCCATATCGTTCCAAGCGAGATCATCGTTACGCCTGCCATACGCAAAGCGTAAACGTTGCTAATATGAAGCATGAGTGCACGGCCAAATATAATCACCAAGTAATCCGGCGTCTCTCCTGTGACCATCGTGTATGTGGTTAAAATTCCGCCTGCAATAGCCGTTGAAACGAAGACCATTGCCAGAAATAGCAGACTACTGCCAAAGAAAACTGTTGAGAAAAATTTATCCTCAAATTCGCCCAGTTTATCGCGTACCACGCCGATGAACCACAGGTAGGCGATACTAGCAAGTGGCATCAGCACCAGAGCAGCGTTAATTCTCCAGGCATTGGTTGTTGCCCAACTAATATCGGTGGAAATTACTGCAGGGATCGCACTTCGCATCAGAATCAGGCTGGCGCCAAACAGCAGGCCAAACAAAATCCCAGCGACGGCTGCCGTCCGTGGTGTGGATAATCGGCGGTACTCGATCATGATTTCTGGATTATTTTTCATTTCATCGATTCTCACATTCCAATCTACGGCTACATCTGTTCTCTACTTTTCATACCAGTCCTCTGGTCGCTTTAACCACAAGCTCGAAGTATTTCTGTACCTGCGCGTCTTTCATCGATGACACTGGAGAAAATTCGATAGAACCTAGATCTCGCTCACCATAAAGCCTTGAATTTACTCCCTCGGCAGGAGAACTGCCTAAGAATATGTGCTCAGATGGGTTGTGGCTCATAATTTCTTCTCGCTAGTGTGTACGCTGTAATTAGCAAAACCGTCAGATCCATCAGACCGAGCACGAGCACCATCACGATTACATCAGGATTACCAGCAAAATTGGCTGTAGCGATCACTAATGCAGCAGACAGGTTACGCTGGGCAGTGCCCAGGCCCAGTACAGAGCGGATTCCGCCATCCTTTCCTCCGAGAAAATAACCGAAGATGAACGCCAGTGCCAAAAAAAGCAGTACAGCGATGATCTGGATGCTACCGACCACCCCAAGGACGGCTTTCAAATTCGCTAGCAAACCCGCGGCAATTACAAGAATAAGGGCGGTGGTGGATACCCGAGCCATGAAGGGATGCAGGGTACCGGCAATCCCAGCGTAGCGCGCCTTGATAATCAAGCCGATCGACAGTGGGATCAACATCAGGAGTATCAGCGGGCGGGCAATACTCCAGGGATTAACCGAGATACCTTGTAATAGAAGGGGCAGAACGATTGGCAAATAACCGACGGTAAACACCATCAAGAGCACCATTAAACCCACAGAGAAGGCCAGGTTACCTTTGGCTATTTGAGCCAGCTTGGGTAGGAATGGTGCCCCAGCTGCAGCAGAGACTAGAAGCAAACCAATCTTCAAACCGTCGGCGAGAGGATAGATTGATGTAATTAGATAGGCTATGGCCGGTACAACGACAAAATTAGCAATCAGTGCCAGGATAACCAGGCGGGCATTGCGTAGTGGGGCGACGATCTGGGTAATCGCCAGGCTGAAGCCCATCGCCAACATACTGGTCACTACAAAGACCAGCGTGGAGAGGTTCATGATGAGCATTAGCAGTTTATACAGATCCATTCTTCCGTTCTCACAATGTCGTAATCGAATGAATGGCAGCTCCCCCTAAGCTGCCAGATATGTTACAAAATTATTGTCGCGCCATGATGAGGCGCAGCTCCGCTTCGCTATCCTGGATAAGTTCTCCGCTTACATCAAATGTTACGCTGTGGATCGTACCGGTGAACTCAAAGGGTGGCTCGTAGAAAGGTGCCACCGGTGCTCCAGGATCGGCGCCAACCGTGATACCACCTGTCAGCCCCAGGCTGAACGGCGTGGTGTGGGTGAAATCAGTTTGACCGACGAGTTTGCTATCGATATACAGCTGGGCGCGGCCAGGAGTGCCCTTGCCGTTGGCAAAGTCTGGCGCACCAGACACCTCGAATTCAAAGCGCAGTTCGTGATGACCTACTGGGACTGGAATGTCACTGACCACATGCAGGTAGTCGCGCGCCACATAGTTTTGGACGTACTGGAGCTTGCCATCCTTTACATACAGAGCATAACCGCCGTCGACACCACCAAATGAAACCAAAGCGCCTTCCACACCCTCAGGTGGGATTTCCACATCAGCCGTAATACTATGTGTGCGGTTAAGCAAGCGCGGGCCTGCATTGTAAGGCACAGCTTGCGTGTGTGGGAAGAAGGTGTAATGCGTACGGTCCTTGGTGATCTGGGGGCGTTCGTCAAGCATGCGTGGCATGCCGCGCCCATCCACCGGCAGCACGTGGTATTTCCCTGCTTCGACATACCAGGTGGCGATCAGCTCGATCAGCTTGGCGCGGTTCACTTCGGCGATGTTATGGTTTTCGGCAAAATCCTCGTCCACGTGGTAGAGCTCCCAACCTTTGGCATCCAGCTCAGTCAGCTTTGAAGCCGTGATCGGATTTCCGAAACCGGTACCAGCCTCGGTGAATGACGGGCCAGGCCAGGGGCAGACTGCCCGCCAGCCTTCATGGTAGATAGAACGGTGCCCAAGCATTTCAAAGTACTGGGTATGACGCTTGCTTTTCGCATTCGAATCATCTAGGGTGTGGGCAAAGCTGACCCCTTCCATTGGTGATTGTGTGACACCTTTAATGCTGGTAGGTGGCTCGATTCCCAAAAGATCCAGCACGGTGGGAACCATATCGATGGCATGCGTATATTGGATGCGTACTTCGCCCCTGGCTTTAAAGCCCATGGGGAAGTGTACAATGAACGGATCAGTGATCCCACCGCGGTAGGTTTCACGCTTCCAACGGCGGAAAGGCGTATCACCAGCCCAGGTCCAGCCCCAGGCATAATGGTTGAACGTGCTGGGACTACCAAGCTCGTCAATATGTTCCAGGTTTGTTTTCAGGTCCTCTTTAACCTGATTGAAGAACAAGTTTTCGTTGACCGAACCGGTCGGTCCGCCCTCAGAGCTGGCACCGTTATCAGAGATCAGCATGATCAGGGTGTTTTCGAACTCGCCAATCGCTTTCAGGAAGTTGAACAACCTACCCAGATGGAAATCGGTATGTTCCATGAAGCCGGCGAAGACTTCCATCATGTGTGCATAAAGTTTTTTCTCATCCGCTGAAAGCGAATCCCATTGAGCAACATCGGGATCATGCCGGGAAAGCTCGGCATCCGCCGGAACCAGCCCCATCTCCTTCTGGCGGGCGAAGGTTCTTTCACGGTAGGCATCCCAGCCCTCATCGAATACCCCTTTATACTTATCGGACCATTCCTTGCGCACATGGTGGGGAGCGTGCATGGCGCCGGGGCAGAAATACATGAAGAAGGGCTTATCTGGCGCCACCTGCTTGGCATCGGCGATGAAGCTGATCGCCTTATCCACCAGGTCCTCGGTCAGGTGATAGCCCTCTTCGGGCGTCTTGGGAGGCTCCACCTGGTGGTTGTCATAAACCAGCTCGGGGTAGTACTGGTGGGTTTCGCCACCTAGAAATCCATAGAAGCGCTCAAAACCCCGCCCCAACGGCCATCGTTCGTATGGGCCAGCAGCTGAAATCTGGTCAGCGGGAGTCAGGTGCCATTTGCCGACTGCATAGGTGCTGTAGCCGTTCTGCAGCAGGATCTCCGAGAGGAAACCGTTCTCCAATGGGATATTGGCATTATAGCCAGGGAAACCGGTCGAACCCTCGGTGATGCAGGCCATGGCATTGGAATGGTGGTTGCGCCCGGTCATGATGCAGGAGCGCGTGGGTGAGCACAGCGCCGTGGTGTGCATGTTGTTGTAGCGCAGGCCATTTTCCGCCAGGGCATCCATATTGGGGGTCTTGATCGGGCTGCCGTAGCAGCCGAGCTGTCCAAAGCCAACATCATCCAGGACAATGAAAAGCACGTTAGGTGAGCCTTCTCTGGCACGCTTTGGCTCTGGCCAGGCTTGCTCAGAGACATCGTAGGATCGTCCGACAACACCGTTGAAAGCTGTTCCGGGCTTGTACTCTTTTAGGGACATAGTAATTACCTCCTTTTTCAAATATTAGAATTGGGCTACTGATGACATCACTACCAGCGTTGTGCAATTTACTGCTGCGCCATCAACAGGCGCACTTTAGCATCATCATCCACGATCAGATTGCCCGACATATCGAGGACAACTTGTTTGATCTTACCGGAAAATCTGAAAGGAGCTTCGTATTTATGAGTAACAGTTTCCCCAAAATCGTAACCGCAGCTCAAACCCTCGATACCAAAGGCGAGCGGCACCGTGACCGGAAACTCAATAATTCCGACCAGTTCGCCGTTAATGTAGAGCTGGCCACGTCCCGGTGTGCCTTTGCCTTCTCGGATTTTGGGTTCACCGGTTGGCTCAAACTCATAGCGCAAGGCGCATTCACCCTCCGGCACATCTACTGTGGAAATTACATTGAATTCTTTCAATCCCATGTAGTTGTACACGTAGTGAAGCTTATGATCCTGAACATAGAAGACATATCCGCCAGTAACACCACCCTGCGCCAGGAGCACGCCCTCAGCGCCACCTTTAGGGATGACGACATCAGCAGTGATGCTGTGCGGCCGATTATAGATCATTGGTGCCACCGCGGCATGCACTGGCGATAGATCCGGATAGAAGGTGTATTGGTTTCTCGGTAATGCAACCTGGGGACGTTCAGCAACAAGCCTGATAAAGAGACTTCCATCCAGCGGCATCACCTGGTATTTACCAGCTTCCGCATACCAGCGCGCAATCATTTCAGCGCGCTTCTCCGGCATTTCAGCAGCCAGGTTGTGAACTTCGGCAGGATCTTTCACAATATCATAGATTTCCCATCCGTTAGCATCCAGATCATCCAGCAATTCGGGGGTGATCTCGTCTCCCAGATGAAGACCTCTCGTAGCGCCTTCTGTGTAGCTGGGACCCGGGAAGCCACAGACTGCCCGCCAACCGTCATGATCGATGGCGCGGGTGGCAAACATCTCGAAATACTGGGTGTGGTGTTTCGTGGGTGCTCCGGCATCATCGAAGGTATGGGCAAAGCTGACGCCCTCGATCGGCGATTGGGCCACGCCGCGAATCTGTTCGGGTGGCGTAATACCGATGGCATCCAAAATGGTTGGTACCATGTCGATGGCATGAGCGTATTGGTTGCGATTCTCACCTTTGGCCTTAATCCCAGCAGGCCAGTGGACAATCAAATTATCGGTGCAGCCGCCGCGATAGACTTCTTTCTTCCAGCGGCGGAAGGGGGTGTTACCCGCCCAGGACCAGCCCCAGGGATAATGATTGTAGGAGGCTGGACCGCCCAATTGATCCATACGGGGCAGAATATCCTCGAGGGTTTCATAGTAATTGTTGAAACTGCTCATTTCATTGAAAGCGCCGTTCACACCGCCTTCCGAGCTGGCGCCATTGTCCGGGAGCACCATGATGATGGTGTTGTCCAGCTCGCCAATCTGCTCCAGCGTGTCCAGGAGGCGGCCAAATTGATGGTCGCAGTGCTCCAGGAAACCGGCAAAGACCTCCATGAAGTGTGCGTAGAGTTTCTTCTGCTGGTCGCTGAGCGTATCCCACTCGGGCACGTCGGGGTCGTGAGGGGATAATTCGGCATCGGCAGGGAAGATCCCCATTTCTTTCTGGCGAGCAAAGACAACCTCACGGTATTTATCCCAACCCATATCGAACTTGCCTTTGTATTTTTCGATCCACTCCGGCGCCACCTGGTGGGGCGCGTGAGCGGCACCAGGCGCGTGGTAGAGGAAGAAAGGCTTGTCGGGTGCAATCACGTGCGCATCCAGGATGAAGTGGATGGCATGATCGACCAGGTCTTCATCCAGATGGTAGCCTTCTTCCACCGTTTTCGGTTGGGAAACGGAATGGTTATCATAGATCAGGTCGGG